>JBCCLX010000340.1:0-5152 GCA_039026635.1 Pseudomonadota bacterium | reverse complement strand
GAGACGGCCAATTTCGCTGATGTTGTCCTGCCGGCCTCGGCCTGGCCCGAGAAGACCGGTACCGTGACCAACACCAACCGTCAGGTGCAGATGGGTCGCCAGGCGCTGACCCCGCCGGGCGAGGCGCGCGAGGACTGGTCGATCATCGTGCAGCTGGCAAAGCGGCTCGGCCTCGATTGGACCTATGAGCATCCCTCCGATGTCTTCGCCGAGATGAAGATGGGCATGAACTCGCTCAACAACATCTCCTGGGCACGGCTCGAGGCGCAGAACTCGGTGACCTACCCCACGGCGGGACCGGAGGAGCCCGGGCAGTCGGTTGTCTTCGGCGATGGCTTCCCGCGCGCGGGCGGCCGGGCCAAATTCAGCCCGGCTCAGATCGTGGCTCCGGCGGAGGCGCCTGATGCGGACTACCCGATGATCATGACCACCGGGCGTCAGCTTGAGCACTGGCATACGGGCAGCATGACCCGCCGTGCCGGAGTGCTGGACTGGGCCGAGCCGGAAGCCAATGCCTCGCTCCATCCCAAGACTCTGCGCAGGCTCGGCGTCGAGCCCGGTGAGCTGATCCGGATCGAGACGCGGCGTGGTTCCATCGAGATCATGGCACGCGCGGATCGGGCGGTGGCCGAGGATATGGTCTTCGTGCCATTCGCCTATGTGGAGGCCGCGGCCAACACGCTGACGAACCCGCAGCTCGACCCTTACGGGAAGATCCCGGAGTTCAAGTTCAGCGCCTGTCGCATCGGCCCAGTGAGCAGCGAGCCGCGGGTGGCTGCGGAGTGACGAGGCGCCGGCTGGTCAGCGGTCGGCGCCAGTGATAGGCGATCCCCGCTGAGGCAGCGTCGGGCGGGGAACTTCGGTGCGCACGAGGAGCATCCATCGGGATCTCGATCCGGTGTTGGCGCGGCTGCGGGCCCAGGGGCGGTTTCGCCGGGTCCTCTTCATCCCGGGGCCGGGCGATGTGATCGGCACCTTTCGCCACTGGCAGGCGGGTGAGGATGATCCGCGCCTACCCGGGATCGCCTATTCGGCCCAGGTCTATGACGTCGTCGATGGGCTGGGTGCCGAGCTTCTGACCCTGACCGAGGCGCTCCCCGATGGTGAGGAGGAGCGCGTCGAGGAGGGGCGCATCACCTTCCGCGGCCTCCGCCAAGGGTCGGGGCGCGGGGTCGGCTTTCATTTGGCCGAGCTTCTCTACCTCGTCGCCATCCGCGCCCAGATCCGCGCCTTCGCGCCCGATCTGATCCTCACACAGCGGATGTTTCTGCACTTCTGGCTCTTCCCCACGCTTGCGGGTCGCATCCCCGTAATGCCCTCGCTCCACAACACCTTTCATGCGCAGGGGCGTCCCCCGGGTAGTGCCGCGCGTCTGCTTGCCCGCCTCAACGGTCGGCGCTGGGCCCGGGCCTTTCCGGCGACCTTCGTTGCTTCCGATGCCATTGCGGCACAGCTGCGCTCAATCGCTGGCGCCGACGTGCCGGGGATCGCGCTGCAGCTCCCGCTCTATGGGACCGCAGGTGCCCGTGCGGCCTCGCGGCCACCCGCGGAGGATCGGCCTTACCGCCTCGTCTATCTCGGCCGGATCGAGCGGGAGAAGGGGGTCTTCGATCTCCTCGAGGCGGTCGCGAGCCTGGAGCTCGCCATCGATCTGAGTTTCGCCGGCACCGGGGGCGCCGAAGTGGCGCTCGTCGAGGCGATCTCAACGGCCAACCTCTCGACGCGTGTCCGCTGCCTCGGGGCGCTGGACGGAAGTGCGATTTTCGCGCTGCTGGCCAAGAGCGATCTTCTTGCCTGTCCGACCAGGCCAGAGTTTCCGGAGGGCTTCGCCATGGTCGTCTCCGAGGCGGCGCTTGCCGGTCTTCCCGTGGTGGCCAGCGATGCCGTACCGGCGGCGGCGCACGTGGGCTCGGGCGTCCTGATCCACCGCGCTGGCGATCCTGCTGATCTCGCCCGCGCCATCGCCAAGGCGCATGGCGACTGGCAGGCGGGCACGCCGCTCACCATCGACGCAGAGGCCGCTGCCGCCTTCACCGATCCTGGCCAGGCGCTCGGCAGCCGGATCGTCGAAGCGCTGGACCAGACGGCGCCTCTGTGAACCATTGGGCGCGCACCTTTTTAGTCGCCGGAGCCCTGTCATGACCAAACGATCCCTTCATCTCGGCTCCGCGATGATCGACATTATCTGCATCGTCGAGGAGCAGCATATCGAGCGCATGAGCTTCTCGAACGATGCCAAGTCCTTCCTGATGCTGGAGACGGGCCGAAAGGTGCCCGCTCAGTCCATCACCACGCATGTGGGTGGCGGGGCCTGCAACACGGCGGTCTCGCTCGCGCGGCGCGGCTGGGATGCAGCGGTGCTGGGGCGCACGGGCGATGATCTGAATGCGGGTGCTGTGCGGGAGCATCTGGCTAACAATGGTGTCGAAGCGCGCTGGCTCCTCGCGGCACCGGATGCTGCGACCGGGACGGCGCTGATGGTGGCAAGCCACGATCGCAATGCCTCGATCTTCGTTCACCGGGGGGCCAACGAGGGGCTCGGGGAGGAGGCGCTGGACCCGGCGGCCTTCGAGGCGCGCGACCTCGTCCACATCGCCCCTCTCTCCTCCCGCTCCGCCGATACTTTCGGGGCGATCGCGGCGCAGGGGCGCAAAGCGGGGGCGCTTGTCTCGGCCAATCCCGGCATCCGGCATCTGACGTCGCGCACCGAGGCCTTTCTGGCCGCGCTCGCGCATGTTGACCTCGTCTCGATCAACCGCGTGGAAGCGGAGGCCCTGGTGCCGGCCATCGCTGCGCGAGAAGGAGAGGGGCCGGACAGCAGGCGCCCTGCCGACGCGCCGGCGCTGCTCCGCCGTGGTTTGGTGGGCGGGGGGTTCTCTCTTGGCCTGCTCCGTTTTCTCGACGGGCTCGCTCGATGTGGCCCCGCCCATGTGCTGCTGACTGACGGGACCGAAGGGGCCTGGCTGCGCGGCCCGGATGGCGTGCTCTGGCGTCCGTCACTGCCCGCGGAGGTCGCGGGCACGGCCGGGGCAGGCGATGCCTTCACCAGCACGCTTGCCGCAGGCCTTGCCGAGGGGATCGCGCCCGCCGATGCGATGCTCGAGGCCGCGATCAATGCAGCGGCCGTGGTCAGCGTCGTGGATACGACCGAAGGCCTGCTCGACCGGTCAACCCTGCTGGACCGCGCGGCCCGCGCCCAGGACACGCCGATCCTAGAGTTCTGAGGGCCGCAGCTCCGTCCGCCTTGGTGCCTTCAAACAGTGCGCAGATAGGCGTCGTACTCAATGTCCGGCACGCGGGCGAGGAGCGTCGCGCGTTCTTGTCGCTTGACCGCCGAGAAGGCCGTCACGAACGCCGTGCCAAACCACTCCGTCGCGAAGGCCGCCTCGGAGAAGCGTTGCTCGGCCATGGCCCAGGAGAGTGGGAGCGACGCGCCCTCCCCGGCCAGGGCTTCGGCGGCGAGCGGTGCCGCCGGTTCGCGCTCTGCATCGAGGCCGGCGAGGGCGCCGGCTAGGATCCCGGCGGCGAGCAGATAGGGGTTCGCATCGGCGCCCGCCATCCGCGCTTCGAGCCGTGCGGCGGTTCCCGCATGGGCCGGCACGCGCACAGCCACGCCCCGATTGTCGAGCCCCCAGGCCGCTGTCATCGGCGCATAGGAGCCCGGCATGAAGCGGCGGTAGCTGTTGAGATGCGGGGCATGCAGCAGGAAGGTATCGCCAAGACTGCCCAGCACGCCCGCAACGGCATGACGCAGCCGCGCATTCGGCCCGCCGCTCGGCCCCCAAGCGGGATCCGTGTCGGGATCGGCGAACACGTTCTGCCCGGCCTCGTCCAACAGGCTCAGATGCAGATGCTGACCGCTCCCCGCACTCTCGCCAAAGGGCTTGGCCATGAAGCTCGCATCCAGCCCATGCCTGCGCGCCACCCCGCGGACTGCCCGGCGCAGCGCGATCATGTGATCGCAGGCCGTGACGGCACAATCCGCATGAGCGAGGTTCATCTCGAACTGACCCGGCCCGAACTCGCAGATCACAGTCTCGGCCGGCGCGCCGAGCGCCCGCGCCGCTTCCGCGATATCGGCGAGAAGCGGCTCAAAAGCCCGCATCACGCTGACATCATAGATCTGGCTGCGCGACAGCCGGCCACCGCCATGAGGGCTGACCGGCGGCTCGGCGGTGTCCGGATCGATCAGGAAGAACTCAAGCTCCAGCGCCATGACCGGGCGCAGTCCTCGCGCCGCAGCCGCCTCCGCCATGCGCAGGAGCAGACCGCGCGGGTCATAAGTCGAGATCGCCTCCCCGCTCTCATCCGAGAGCATGCACTGGACCTGCATGGTCGGCCGCTCGGCCCAGAGGAGCGGCGCCATCGTCTCCACGATCGGGATCATCGAGCCATCCGGATCGCCGCGTTCGATGGCCAGCCCGGTCTCTGGCACATCCGTCGAAAACACATCCAGCACGAGGGTGGAGATCGGCAGGCGCATGCCGCCCGAGGCGAGCTTGCCCAGCATCTCCACCGGCACCAGCTTGCCCCGCTGCAACCCGTTCATATCGGTGACGAAGACCTCCGCCACCCGCGTCTCGGGATGAGCCGCGCGAAAGCGGGAAAGGGCGTCCCCAAAGGCCTCGGGCGTGCTGCTGGTCGCGTCCTTCATGCGCGCGCCTCGCGTGCCTCGGCATGCAAACACAAGAGCGCCAGTGCCATGGTTGCGCCAGCGAGCGCCGTGATCTCGGCGTGGTCATAGGCCGGCGCGACCTCGACCACATCCATGCCGACGAGGTTGATCGGCTTGCCGCCCGCGCTGCCCAGCCGTCGGATGATCTCGCGGCCCTGCCAGGTGCTCAAGCCACCGACAACCGGCGTGCCCGTCCCCGGCGCATAGGCCGGGTCGAGCCCGTCGATATCGAAAGTGAAGTAGACGGGATTGTCTCCCACAACCTCTCGGATCCGCGCCACTGTCGCGTCGATGCCCCCCTCGTGAACCGCGTTGGCGTCATGCACCACGAAGTCGGAGGGATCGGTATAGGTCGTGCGGATCCCGACCTGGATCGAGCGCTCGGCCACGACCAGCCCGTCCCGGGCGGCATGGTAGAACATCGTCCCGTGGTCGATCCGCGCACCATCGTCGATGCTGGTGTCGCAATGGGCATCG
>JBCCLX010000339.1:0-5168 GCA_039026635.1 Pseudomonadota bacterium | reverse complement strand
GAGCCCTGCGGGCGTGAGCGCCCCGCGCCGCGCTGATCGAAGACCACGATCCTGTAGCGCGCGGGATCGAAGAAGCGTCGCATGAAGGGCGAGGAGCCAGAGCCCGGGCCCCCATGCAGCACCACGACGCTGGGCCCCTCGGTCCGTCCCGAAACCTCGACCGCGATCTCATGCCCGCCGCCCACGGCCAGATGGAACCGCGTATGCGGCTCGATCAGGGGGAACAGACGGGGTTCGGCCGTGCCGCGCGAACGGATGTTCAATATGCTTCCCCCGGGGCTCGGACACTCCTGCGCGACGCGAGGCAGAGCGCCCGCATGTCACGCTCTTCTGGTGTGCGCCGATCTCCGGCGCTAGGTCAATGGCAACAGCCGAAGCAGGCCTCGGAGAACGAGATGGCAACGACGAAAGCGCCGGAAAAGCGGTGGGATGGCGGGGTAGATCCGGCAGAATTGGTGAAATTCGAGGCAATTGCCGCCGAATGGTGGGACCCGCGCGGCAAGTTTGCCCCGCTCCATGCCATGCAACCCGTGCGCCTCGACTATCTGCGCGACCAGATTGCCGCGACCCATGGCCGCGACGCGCGCGCGCGCCGGCCGTTCGAGGGGCTCAAGGTGCTCGACATCGGGTGCGGGGGCGGGCTGCTCTCGGAACCGCTGGCACGGCTTGGGGCGAGCGTGACCGGGATCGATCCCGCCGAAGGCAACATTCCAGTGGCGCGCCTACACGCGCAGGCTGGGGGGTTGGAGATCGAGTATCGTGTGGCGCGCGCCGAGGAGCTGGTCGAGGAGGGGCTCGTTTTCGATTCCGTCGTGGCCCTTGAGGTGATCGAGCATGTGCCCGATCAGCCCGCCTTTCTGGCCACTGCCGCGCGGCTGGTGGCGCCGGGTGGGCTGCTGATCACGAGCACGTTGAACCGGACGCTGAAGGCGCTGGCGCTGGCCAAGATCGGGGCGGAGTATGTGCTCGGATGGCTGCCGCGCGGGACGCATGACTGGCGCCGCTTCGTCACGCCGGAGGAGCTGGCCGGCATGATCGCTGCGACAGGCCTCGACCCGGTTGACGCGAAGGGCTTCGTCTACGATCCGCTCGCCGGCGACTGGCACCTCTCCGACCGCGACCTCTCGATCAACCACGTCGCGACCGCCGAGCGGCGGCCGGCCTGATCGGAGAACGGTCCTCGGGCGAGCGTCTTCAACGCGCCCTTGGCTTTAGAAGAGGAAGTAGCGTTGGGCGAGGGGCAGCTCGGCTGCGGGCTCGCAGGTGAGGAGCTCCCCGTCGGCGCGGACCTCATAGGTCTCGGGATGGACCTCGATCTCGGGGCAGTAGTCGTTGAGCACCATATTCTTCTTCCCGATCGAGCGCGTCTCGCTGACCGGTACCAGGGATTTGGCGAGCCCAAGCCCCTGGCCCAGGCTGTCCGCAATCGCCGCTTCGCTGACGAAATGCACGGCGCCGTGCTCGCGCGAGCGGCCATAGGCGCCGAACATCGGCCGCGAATAGACCGGTTGAGGCGTCGGGATCGAGGCGTTGGGGTCGCCCATCTGCGCGCAGGCGATGGTGCCGCCGACCAGCACCATTTCCGGCTTCACGCCGAACATCGCCGGGCTCCAGAGGCAGAGATCCGCGCGCTTGCCGACCTCGACCGAGCCGATCTGATCCGCCATCCCATGCGCCACCGCCGGGTTGATCGTGTATTTCGCCACATAGCGGCGGACGCGGAAGTTGTCGTTCTCGCCGGTCTCCTCCGGAAGACGCCCGCGCTGAACCTTCATCTTATGCGCGGTCTGCCAGGTGCGGATGATCACCTCGCCGATGCGACCCATGGCCTGGCTGTCGGACGCGATGATGCTGAAGGCGCCCATGTCATGGAGGATGTCCTCGGCCGCGATGGTCTCGCGCCGGATCCGGCTCTCGGCGAAGGCGACATCCTCGGGGATCGACTTGTCGAGGTGATGGCAGACCATGAGCATGTCGAGATGCTCGTCCACCGTGTTCACCGTGAAGGGGCGCGTCGGGTTGGTGCTCGACGGCAGCACATGCTCGAGCCCGCAGACTTTGATGATATCGGGTGCATGGCCGCCGCCGGCGCCTTCGGTGTGGAAGGCGTGGATCGTACGGCCCTTCAGCGCCGCCATGGTGTTCTCCACGAACCCGCTCTCATTCAGCGTATCGGTGTGGATCATCACCTGGACGTCCATCTCATCGGCCACGCTAAGGCAGGTGTCGATGGCCCCCGGTGTCGTCCCCCAATCCTCATGGAGCTTGAGCGCACAGGCCCCCGCGCGGACCATTTCCTCGAGAGCGTCGGGTCGGCTGGCGTTGCCCTTACCCGAGAGGCCGAAGTTGATCGGGAAGGCATCCAGTGCCTGCAGCATGCGCCCGATGTGGAAGGCGCCCGGGGTACAGGTGGTGGCCAGCGTCCCATGCGCGGGTCCCGTGCCGCCGCCGAGCATGGTCGTCAGGCCCGCATGGAGCGCATCCTCGATCTGCTGGGGGCAGATGAAGTGGATATGCGCATCGAAGCCGCCGGCTGTGAGGATCCGGCCCTCGCCCGCAATCGCCTCCGTCCCCGGCCCGATGGGGATGGTGACACCCGGCTGAGTGTCCGGGTTGCCAGCTTTGCCGATGGCCGCGATCCGCCCGTTCCTGAGGCCCACATCCGCTTTGTAGATGCCCGTATGATCGAGGATCAGCGCATTGGTGATGACCGTGTCCATCGATCCCTCGGCACGCGTCATCTGCGACTGGCCCATGCCGTCGCGGATCACCTTGCCCCCGCCGAACTTCACCTCCTCGCCATAGATCGTCATGTCGCGCTCGACCTCGATGGTCAGGTCGGTATCGGCGAGACGCAGCCGATCCCCCGTCGTGGGGCCGAACATGGAGGCATAGGCTTCGCGGGAGATCGGAGTGGGCATCTAAGCCTCCATCACGGGGTGGGCGTTCTGGGCTGAGCACTCAGCCGAGGTTTCGGCGCGCTGCTTCTTGGACGGGGGCGATCACTCGGCGGGCTCCCGATACGCATCGTCCACAGGCACTTTGAGCTCGGTTGCCAGCGCATTTGTCTGACTGGCGATGGCGACGACGGCGAGGAGATCGGCGTATTGTGCCTCGGTCATCCCGAGTTTTCGCGCGGCCGCCGTATGGCAGTGGACGCAGTAGATGCAGCCATTGGCGATCGAGACGGCGAGATAGACGAGTTCCTTGCTGAACGGGTCGAGACCATCCGGTGTGCTGTCCATCATGGTCGCTTTCATGCGCGCCCAGGTGGCTTCCAAGAGCTTCGGATCATGGGCCAGCGCGCGCCAAAAATTGTTGACGGCGCCATCGCCCCGGCTGGTGCGGATATCGTCAAAGACGGCGGCGACCGCCGGATTTGCCTCAGTGTCGTCGAGTAGATCGTTCTCGAGCATCGATCGTGTTTCTCCGAGAAATCACGGTTGCGCGGTGGACTGTCCCGCGGGTCAGAGCGGGCCGTCGATCTTCTGGTTGAAGCCGAAGACGCGACGGTCGCCGGCATAGGGGACGAGGCGCACGCTGCGGGACTGGCCGGGTTCGAAGCGCACGGCCGTGCCGGCGGCGATGTCGAGGCGCATGCCGCGGGTCGCTTCCCGGTCGAAGGCGAGTGCCTCGTTGGTCTCGTAGAAGTGGTAATGGCTGCCGACCTGGACCGGACGGTCACCGGTGTTGGCAACCTCGATCTCCAGACTCTCGCGGCCCTCGTTGAGCGTGATCTCACCAGGGGCGCAGAACAGTTCACCAGGGATCATGATCGTGACTCCTAAGCTGCAAGAAGGATCGAGGCCGAGATCAGCGGCACGAACAGAGTGAAGAGCACCCAGATGTCATCGGTCTTCAACCGCGCAAAGATCTTATTCTTTGTGTGATCCGCGCTGATCTCAGCGTATTTTGAAAACACCTTCTCATCGTTCTTTGCGATGATCTGGCGCATCTTCGCGGTCAGGCGCCAATGGAACTTAGCCGCATGACAGAACCGCCACATGGAGAAGGACGAGATGAGGCTGAAGAACATGAGGAAGAGACCAAGGGCACCCTTCCCAACGGCCCCCGGTGCTTCATCGTAAAGAAGCAGGACCGCCGCGCTGAAGGTGATGACAAACCCGAGGAAGGTGAGCCTCATCGTCTCATAATGCGCCGTCAGACCGGCTTCCGATGCGTAGATCCGCGTTGCGATCTCCAGGCGGTTGGGCATGGGGTCTTGATCGGTCATCGGATCGGCTCATGGACCGTGACGAGCTTTGTCCCATCCGGGAAGGTCGCCTCCACCTGCACCTCATGGATCATCTCGGGGATGCCCTCCATGCATTGCGCGCGGGTGATCACATGGGCGCCGGCCTCCATCAGATCGGCGACCGAACGGCCGTCGCGCGCCCCCTCGACCACAAAATCGGTGATCAGCGCAATGGCCTCGGGGTGGTTGAGCTTGACCCCGCGCGCCAGCCGCCCACGGGCGACCATGGCGGCGACGGAGATCAGCAGCTTGTCCTTCTCGCGGGGCGTCAGGTTCATCGGCAGTCCTTCTCAGCTGGCCCAGACACGGGGGATGGGCAGGAGATCGAGCGCGCGGATCAGGCGCGCGAGGGCGGTGCGGAGCGTGGCGGCGGAGGGCGCAAGGAGCCGCGCGGCGAGCATCCCGTCCCAGGCGGAGACCCCGCCTTCGGCGGATGCTGTCGGCAGCGCGGCGCGGGCGGGCGCGAGGCGATCCTCGACATCCGGACCCACATAGAGAAGCGAGGCCGCCGCGATATGCCCGCCGAAGCAGGCAGGGCGCGCGGCGATCTCGGCCACCGGGCCTTCGAGGCGCAGGGTATCGGCGAAGATCAATCGACCGTCGCGCCGGATCTCCCAGGCATCGACAAAGCGCGCGGAGCGCACCGTCTCCCCCATGGCTGCGCGGCCGAGGATCAGGGGTTCGAGGGCAAGAAACCGCGCGCCCGGCTCGAGATCAGCGATCAGCCGGCGTTCCAAGGCGCCTCGATCGTAGAGGATCGTCTCCTGGGGCAGCCAGGCGAGCAGGCTCCCGCGCCGCGCTGTCAGCCGGGTGACGAGGCGCCCGGTCTCGCCGGGTAGCGCACGATAGGCGCGCTCGGCCGCTTGAGTGGTGAGGCTCAGGCGGGTGTCCGGCCCCGCCTCGGCCTGCCACT
>JBCCLX010000338.1:0-5174 GCA_039026635.1 Pseudomonadota bacterium | reverse complement strand
TGCATCATGTAATCGACCTCCCAGAGGACGCCCTCGGCATCCTCGAAGAGCACGGTCTGCTGCGGGCCGCGGGGGCCAGTCGTCATCGCGCCCATCTCCACCCGCTCAGGCCGCCAGATCATCGGATAGCCCCGGGCGACCATCGCGCCGAAGGTGAACGGGTTGCCGAATTTGCCCTGGATCATCGGCGAGGCATGGGCGAAGGCGGCATCGAGATCTTCGCGTTGAAAGGCGGCGAGCTGATCGGCGATCACGGCCTGTATATCCTCCGCATCGCCCGCCTTGGCAGGGGCGGCGGCGAACATGGCAAGGGCGAGGACGGCGGCGAGGGCGATGCGCATGGGGGCACTCCTGAGCAAGATCCTCTCAGAGGGTGCGGTGCGACGCCCAAGGGTCAATGGCTCAGAGGCAACAGCGCTGCGGCAAAGCGCCCGCAGCGTCAGCGTTCGGTGAATTTGAACTCGATGCGCCGGTTGGCGGCGAAGACGGCCGGGTCATCGCTCTCGACGAGCGGCTGGAACTCGCCAAATCCTGCGGCGGCCAGCCGGGTGGGCGCCACCCCCTCCTCGTCGATCAGAAAGCGGACGACCGAGAGCGCGCGGGCCTGCGAGAGCGCCCAGTTGTCAGCGAAAAAGCTGGCACCGCGGATCGGGGTCGCGTCGGTATGGCCATCGACCCGCAGGATCCAGGGGAGCTGTTGGCTGTCCCCGCCCGTCTCCGCAATCACCTGGCGCAGCACGGCTCCCAGTTTGCGCAGCTCCTCCTGACCCTCGGGCCCCAGATCCGCGCGACCGGGGCCGAAGAGCACCTCGGACTGGAAGACAAACCGGTCACCCACGATCGAGATGTCAGCCCGCCCGCCCAGCACCTCGCTCATGCGTTGGAAGAACTCCGACTGGAAGCGTGCAAGCTCCGAGACCTTGCGCGCGAGTGCCGCGTTCAGCCGGGAGCCAAGTTCGCTGATCTGCACCTGCTGGGCCGCATCGCGCTCCTCGTAATCATCCAGCAGCGCCTGGAGCGCCGAGAGCTGATCGTTGAGGGCGCGGACGTTCTGGTTGAGAAGCGCCCGGGCACGGGCCGCCTCCTGCGCCTCGGCCTCCGCGGTCGCGAGCCGCTGTACCAGCGCTTCCCGGGCCGCTTCGCTCGCGGCGGCTGAGGCTGCGGCACTCTCGATCTCATCGGCCGCGTCCTCTGCCTCGGCGGCGAGCTTGGCGCGGGCGGCCTCGGCGGCGGCCAGGCGATCGAGCGTCTCCTCGGCTTCGCGCCGGGCCTCCTCCAGATCGAGCGTCAGCGCCTCGAGCGCGGCATCGGCATTGGCCAGCCGACGGCGCACGGCCTCGGCGGCGGCAAGCTCCAGCGCGCGCGCCTCCTCCGCCGCCGTCAGCGCCTGGCCGGTTTCGGCGAGCTCTCGCAGGGCGCGTACGCGTTCGGCCTCTGCCTCCTCCAAGGCCGCGGCCCGCTCCTCAGCCCGCGCCTCCAGGGCTGCGATCTGCTCGGCGCGTTCGGCGTTCTCGGCACGAAGCGCCGCGAGGCGTGTCTCCTGCTCAGCCTGGGCCGTGGCAAGACGCGCCCGCTCGGCCTCAACGGCCGCGCGCGCAGCCTCCAGCGCCTCGACCTCCGCCGCGCGCTCCCCGCTTTCCGCTTCCAGGCTCGCGATCCGAGAGGCCTGTGCGTCGCGCGTATCCTCCAGCCCTGCGATGGTCGCATCCCGCGCCGCCAAGCTCTCGGAGAGCGCCGCCACCCGCGCCTCGAGCGCGGCAATCCGCTCGGCCTGTGCCCCGCGCGTGGCATCCAAATCGGCGATCCGCGCGCCAGCCTCGACACCCTCGGTCTCCAGCGCGGCGATGCGGGAGGAGAGCTGGTCGATCTCCGCCTGGGCCGCAGCCTGCGCCTGATCAGCTTGCCGCAACTGCGCCGTCAAGCTCGCGACACGGGCGTTGAGCGTTTCGATCTCCGAGGCCCGCGCGGCACTCTCATCGCGCAGACCGGAGGCTTCGGTCTCGAGCGCGGCCAACAGGGCCAGGGCCCGGGCACGCTCGGCATCGATGGTCTGGAGCCGCTCGGCTTCCGCCGCCTGCCCGGCCCTCAGTTCGTCGACCAGCGCCTGGAGCGCGTCGCGCGCAGCCGCCGCGCGGCGCGCAGCCTCCGTCTCGGCGTCGAGGGCATCGCGGGTCTCGGCAAGCCGGGCGGCCAGCGCGGCCCGCGCCGCCTCCGCCTCGTCGACCGCCGTACCGAGCTCCGAGATCCGCGTCTCGGCCGCCGCCTGGGCCGCCCGGCTCGCCGCCAAGGCATCGGCAATGCGTGCAAGTTCACTGCGCTCCTCGGCCAGCGTCGCGCGCACAGTGCTCAGATCCCGCTCAGCCTCCGCCCGCGCCGTCGTCTCCAGCGACAGCGCCTCCGTCAGATCCGAGACCTGCCCCGCCAGCCGATCGAGCGCGGTGTCTTGCTCGGCGAGCATCGCGTCCTGATCGTCGATCAGGTCCTCCTGCTCCTCCAGGGTCTCGTTCTGGGTCACCACGGTCTCGGAGAGCGTGAACTGCACGATCATGAAGATCGACAGCACAAACATCAGGATCAGCAGGAGCGCCGTCATGGCGTCCACGAACCCCGGCCAGATACTGGCCTCGAACCGCGCGCCGCTGCGTCTGACGAGCGCCATCGGCCTCTCCGTCCTGTTCCATCCCCCGCGCGCTCAGCCCCCGCCAGCGCGTCGGATCCGCCTCAGCGGCCTTCCCCGCCCGTCCGTTCGTCGATCAGATTGATCAGGACGCGCAGCTCAGCGCGCAACGCCTGCACTGCCTGATGCCGACCCTCGGCCATATCATCGGCAATCGCGCGCAGCTGAGCGTCGATCGAGCGCATATGACCGCGCATCTCCCCGTCCTGGCTGCCCGCCCGGCGTTGATCGAGCGCGCGATCCATCAGCTGCAACATCGCCTGTTGGCCGGTCGCCACGCTCGACTGCGCGCTATCGATGCGCTTGAGCACATTCAGCTGCGCATGCTCGCGACCCATCTGGTTCTCGCGCGTCTCTCGCAGCTCATGCACCATCTGCGAGACCGCTGAGCGCTCATGCTCGATTTGGGTCGCCATCTCGGCCACCACATCGGCAGCACGCGCCAGGCGGTTCTCGGCCTCGATGCGCGCCACTTCCGCCTTGGTCGCGAACTCGGTGGTCTTCTCGAGCCCCTCATCGACCCGCTCCAGCAGCGCCACGAGCGCGCTGTCCGGCCCCTCCCCTTCGTTCACGAGCCCGAGGCGCGTGAAGCTTGCCAGCCACTCCTCGAGCTCGCGGAAGAACCGGTTCTGCCCATGCCCCGCAAAGAGCTCGAGGAGCCCGACAGTCAGGCTGCCCGCCAGTCCGAGAAGCGAGGAGGCAAAGGCCGTCCCCATGCCGCCCAGCTGCTTTTCAAGCCCGGTCATCAGCGCGGAGAAGTCGAATGTGCCCCCCTCCGTGGGCGCCAAGGTCCCGATCGTGTCGACCACGGCCGGCACCGTCTGGCTCAACCCCCAAAAGGTGCCCAGCAGCCCGATGAAAATCAGCAGCGTCGTGATGTAGCGCGTGATATCCCGCGCCTCATCCAGCCGCGTCGACACGCTATCCAGGATCGTGCGCGTCGAGCTCGCCGCCAGCCGGTTCTTCATGCGCTTCTCGCGCAGCATCGGCGCCATGGCCGCCAGCATCCGCGGCGGCCTGTTCCCGGCGGCAAGGTTTTGATCGATATCGCGCAGCCAGTTCACAGCCGATGAGATCTGCGTGATCTGCCAGAAGGTGGCGATGACGCCGACGACGAAGACACCCCCGATCACGGCATTCAGGTACGGATTGGCCTCGAACACCGTCTGAATCTGCTGGGCGAGCAGGCCCCCGGCCACGCCCACCAGCACCAAGACGATGACCATCGCCGGCACCTGCCGCACGGGCGGCGAGAATTCCGGCCGGAACTCAGCGCGCTCCCCCTCGATCAGGCTCATCTTGCGTCCATCCCCTGCTACCGTCGGTAACCCTAGCGGAACAACGCCGAGTTGCCAGCCACGTCAAGGACTTCCGATGCCGTCATGGCGCCGGGGCCACGCCTGAAGAGAGCGATTGTGGGCAGGCGGGCTCAGCCGGGCTGATAGCCGTCGATCATGCCGGCGAAAGCCTCGAAGATCTCAGGGTTGGCCGCAATGAGCCGCCCGCTGTCCAAAGGCGCCCCCGGCCCGATCCCCGAGACGAGGCCCCCCGCCTCGCGCAGGATCACCAAGCCCGCGGCCATGTCCCAGGCGTTGATCTCGCGCTCCCAGTAGCCCTCGTAGCGCCCCGCCGCCACATAGGCGAGATCGAGCGACGCAGAGCCCAGCCGCCGCACCCCCGCCGTCCGCGGCAAGAGCACGGTCAGATCCCGGATCGTCTCGGGCAGGGTCGTCTTCGCCCCGAAGGGCAGCCCCGTCGCGAAGATCGCGCTTGAGAGCTCGCGCCGCGCCGAGACCCGGATGCGCCGGTCATTGAGCCAAGCGCCCGCCCCCTCCTCGGCGACGAACATCTCGTCCTTCACCGGATCGAAAACCACGCCCGCCACCATCTTACCCCGGTGTTCGAGCCCGATGGAGACCGCCCAATGCCCGAGCCCGTGCAGAAAATTCGTTGTCCCATCAAGGGGATCGACGATCCAGCGCCTTGTCGGATCCTTGCCGTCCTCGCCCCCGCTCTCCTCGCCCAGCCAACCGTAATTCGGTCGCGCCTCCATCAGCATCTCGCGGATGGTCTCCTCGGCGCGACGGTCTGCGTTCGAGACGAAATCGCCGGCACCCTTGCGGCTCACCTGCAGGTTCTCGACCTCGCCGAAGTCGCGGACCAGGCCGCGCGCGGCCTTGCGCGCGGCCCGGATCATCACGTTGAGGTTTGCCGACATCACGGCCATGGCAGTCTCCGGCAGAGCACGGGCCCTATCCAGCCGTGATCGGCAAGTATAGCGTCAGTTGGCGCGCTCGACGTATTCAAACGTCTCAGTATTGACGACGATCTTTTCGTCCGTCCCCACAAAGGGCGGCACCATCACGCGGACGCCGTTATCGAGAACCGCGGGCTTATAACTGTTCGCCGCCGTCTGACCTTTGACCACGGGCTCCGTCTCGGCAATCGTGCAGGTGACTTTCTCGGGCAGCGAGGCCGACAGCGCCTCACTCTCATA
>JBCCLX010000337.1:0-5207 GCA_039026635.1 Pseudomonadota bacterium | reverse complement strand
CGGCCTGCTTCACGGCCGTGGGCGCGCATTTGCCCTTCTGGCCAGTCTGGCTCGCGGACTGGGGCCTTAGCGAGGCGGAGATCGGGGCCTATCTGGGCGCGGGCCTCGCCTTTCGCATCGGCGCCAATGCGCTCATGGGGGCGGTGGCCGATCGCTATGCCCTGCGCCGGCTGCTGCTCGGCGGCCTTGGGCTTGCCTCGGCGCTGGTCTTCCTCGCGCATCTGGCTGTTGAGACCAAGGCGGCGCTCTTCGTGCTGACCTTGATGGTCACCACGACCCTTTCGCCCATGATCCCGCTTGGTGAGGCGCTGGGGCTGCGAGCGGCGCAACGGGGCGGGTTTCCCTATGCCCATGCCCGCGCCGCCGGCTCCATTGCCTTCCTGCTCTCAAACATGGCCGTCGGCTGGGCGATTGCGGCGCAGGGGGCGGATGCGGCGCTCTGGACGCTCGTCCTGGCGACCGCGGCTGCTGGTGCTATCGGCTTCATCCATCCCGGCGGAGGGGCGCCGCCCGGGGCGGACAAGGGGCTCGATACGGCGCGGCTGCGTGAGGGCTTCGCGCTCTTCCGCATCCCCGCGCTCGCCTATTTCGCCCTGGCCGCTGCCATGGCTCAGGCGGCGCATGCCACCTACTACCTCTACGGCTCCATCGAGTGGGCGCGTCAGGGCATCGGGGCGGCCACCATCGGCCAGCTCTGGGCTACGGGGGTCGTGGCAGAGACGGTTCTGATGCTCGGGCCGGGGGCTGTCTGGGTTGCCCGGCTCGGCCCGGTGCGGGCGCTGGCGATCGGTGCGGGTATCGGGGCGCTGCGTTTTGCCGCCATGATGCTCGAGCCGCCGCTCGCGTTCCTCTGGCCACTCCAAGCGCTCCACGCCCTCAGCTTCGGCCTCGTGCACCTGGCGACCATGGCTTATGTGGCCGAGAGCATCCCGCCGCGCATGGCGGCGAGCGGGCAGGGCGTCCTCCTGGGACTGACGAGTGGGATCGCCATGGCGGTGGCGACGCTTCTGGCCGGCTGGCTCACGGGTGCGGCTGGCGTCGCGGCGGCTTGGGGCATGGCTGCGGCCCTCGGCCTGGGTGCGGTTGGCGCGGCAATCGCCTCCGGCAGGGCCGCGCCTCAGGGCGCTCAGCCGTATTTTACCGATAGGATCTCATAGGCCTTGGCGCCGCGCGGGGTCTGCACCTCCACGCTGTCCCCCTCGTCCTTACCGATCAGGGCGCGGGCAAGCGGCGACTTCATGTTGAGCTTGCCGCTCTCGATGTTTGCCTCGCTCTCACCGACGATCTGGTACTTCTTCTCCTCGTCGGTGTCCTCATCGACCAGCACCACATGCGCCCCGAAGCGCACGGTCGAGCCGGTCATTTTGGCGGTATCGATCACATCGGCGCGGCTGATCAGCCCTTCGAGCTCCTTGATCCGGCCTTCGATAAAGCTCTGACGTTCGCGCGCCGCATGATACTCGGCATTCTCCGACAGGTCGCCATGCTCGCGCGCTTCGGCAATGGCGGTGATCACCGCGGGGCGTTCCTCGTTTTTCAGCACGCGCAGTTCGTCGTTGAGCGCCGAGTAGCCCTGCTTCGTCATCGGGACCTTTTCCATGGTTCCCTCCTTCATGCGTGCCCGCGCGTTATGCCCGCGGGGGTCTGAGCTGCCCTGTCGGGGGTGCATCCCGGCGTGACCCGTGGTGACGACGCCCAAGACGCGTTACGCCGCGCTCTCTGGCGCGGCGGTTGAGAAAGATTAGATCGCCGTGCGCGTGACCGCAAGGGCGCCGACAACTGGTGCTTGAAGACTTCCGGAGGGACCCCCGATGGCTTTCGCCATGACCGAGCTCGATCAGCATTACCCCTCGATCGCCTATATGGAGGCCCGGGCAAAGGCGCGGATCCCGCGGTTCTCTTGGGACTATCTGATGGGCGGGATCGGGGAGGAGGCGGGAGTGGCGCGCAATCGCCGCGCGCTCTCCTCCGTGACGCTCGTACCGCGATACCTGGCCGAGGTGACCGGGGAGCCGAGCCTGACGACGTCGCTGCTCGGGCGCGAGTGGACGGCTCCCTTTGGTGTCGCGCCCGTGGGCTTCGGAGGCGTGATCTGGCCGGGCTCCCCGCAGGCGCTGGCGGCGGCGGCGCGCGATGCGGGGGTGCCTTTCGCGCTCTCGACCGTCTCGACCGCGGCGCTCGAGGAGATTGCCGAGATCGCGGGGCATCATGCCTGGCTGCAGCTCTATGCCATGGCGGATCCGGAGTTCAATCGCGCGATCCTCAAGCGCGGTATCGCCTCTGGCTATGAGGTGCTGCTCGTGACGGTGGATGTGCCGAAGAAGATGCGGCGCGACCATGACATCCGAAACGGCTTCGGCATCCCGCCCCGCGTCGATGCACAGATGCTCTGGCGCGCGGCAATGCGGCCGGCCTGGGCGCTGGCTTCGCTACGGGCCGGCACGCCACGCTTTGCCAACATCGTGCCGCATATGCCCGAGGGGCTGTCGAACGCCGAGATGTCGGAGCGGTTTCAGGCCGCGCGGGATGGGCGGATCACGGCCGAGAAGCTCCGCTGGTACCGTCAGGAATGGCCCGGCAAGCTGGTGATCAAGGGCGTTCTGGCGCCGCAGGAGGCAGCGCTGGCGCGCGAGATCGGCGTCGATGCCGTCGTCGTTTCCAACCATGGCGGCCGTCAGATCGACGCCGCGCCTGCCGCGGTCGACATGCTGCCGGCTGTGCGCCGCGCCGTGGGCCCCGATTTCCCGCTGCTCGCCGATGGTGGGGTGCGCACCGGGATCGATGTGATGCGTCTGCTCGCGCGCGGCGCGAATCTCGTCCTGGCGGGACGGGCTTTCTACATCGCCTGTGCGGCGCTCGGTGCCGCCGGGGCGGCACAGGCGATGCACGTCCTGCGCGAGGAGCTGACCATCACGATGGGCCAACTCGGCTGCGACAGCGCCGAGCGTCTGTCGGCGTTTCTCGGATCTGCGGATGAGCCCTGAGGTTCGGTGCCGTCGCGCTGAGGATCGCCCTTAGCTGTCGCGTGCCTCGCGCAGGTAACGTGGTACAAACACTGACTTTTCAGGCTTCGGCCAGCCGAGAAGCCGTTCGAGGACGGTGGGGCCGCGGTAGAACTCAAAGACGACCTGTTCAGTGTCTTCAGGCTCACCATCGCGGCGGGCGGCAGGATAGAAATCAAGCATGGAATGCTCTCTCACAGCAACGCTACACAACCAGGACGTTAGTCCGTTTACGTTAGGACAAAAAGCCCTCAATTATGACCATATCGGGGCAGAAACGCACCAAGTCACCACCGATCCCAAAGCGGTACGCAGATCTTTGATTTAACGCAAAAATCCGCCGAGGATCCCGCGCGCGAGCTTGCGGCCGAACTGGCTTCCCATGGACCGCACCATCGATTTGGCGAAGGCTTCGCCCACGCTTTGGCGGTTTGAACGGGAGGAGCGAGTCGGTGCTTTCTTCGGCGCAGGCTCCCAAGATCCGCTGCGGCTGTAGCGTCCGCCGAAGCGCTTCGAATGGCCACGTTCATTGCCGGCGTCTGCGGCCGCCTCTGGCGCCTCTGCTTCCTCGCGCCGCGTCTCGGCTCGGCGCGTCAGCATCTCATGGGCGCTCTCACGATCGACGGCGGTGTCGTAGCGCCCGGCGACGGGGCTTCGGTCGAGCACAGCCGCGCGCTCTGCCTCCGTCGCAGGGCCAAGGCGGGAGGCGGGCGGGCGGATCAGCGTGCGCTCCACCATGCGGGGCGCGCCCTTCTCGTCTAGGGTTGAGACCAGTGCCTCGCCGATGCCGAGCTCAGTGATCACTGTTTCCGTATCGAGTGCGGGGTTCGGCCGGAAGGTTGCCGCGGCTGTGCGCACGGCTTTCGCCTCGCGTGGGGTGTAGGCGCGCAGCGCATGCTGGACGCGATTGCCGATCTGGCCCAACACCTCATCCGGGATGTCCGCAGGGCTCTGGGTCACGAAGTAGACGCCGACGCCCTTCGATCGGATCAGGCGCACCACCTGGGTCACCCGGTCGACCAGCGCATTGGGCGCATCGTCGAAGAGCAGATGCGCCTCGTCGAAGAAGAACACGAGCCGCGGCTTCTCCGGATCGCCCACCTCGGGCAGCTCTTCGAAAAGCTCTGAGAGGAGCCAGAGCAGCACGCTCGCGTAGAGTTTTGGGGCGCGCATCAACCGGTCCGCCGCCAGAATGCTGACGAAGCCATGGCCCTCGTAGGTGGTGCGCATCAGATCTTCGAGCGCCAACGCCGGCTCGCCGAAGAAATTGCCTGCACCCTCGTTCTCGAGCGCCAGGAGCCGGCGCTGAATGGCGCCGATCGAGGCGGTCGAGACATTCCCGTATTCGCGACTGATGCGCGCGCGATCCTCGCCGAGATAGACCAGCACGGCGCGTAGATCGTCAAGATCGAGGATCAGCCACCCCTCGTCGTCTGCCACGGCAAAGGCGACGTGGAGCACGCCTTCCTGCGTGTCGTTGAGTTCCAGCAGGCGGCCAAGGAGGAGCGGGCCCATCTCCGAGATGGTGGCGCGCACAGGATGGCCCTTCTCGCCGAAGACGTCCCAGAAGATCGTCGGCACAGGCGCGAAGCTATAGTCGTCGAGCCCGATGGTCTCGGCGCGCTTGAACAGGAAATCGCGCGCTTCACCGGCTTGCGAGAGGCCCGAGAGATCGCCCTTCACATCGGCCACGAAGACGGGGACGCCCGCGCGGCTGAACCCCTCGGCCATGATCTGGAGCGTGACGGTCTTGCCAGTGCCGGTGGCGCCTGCCACGAGCCCATGCCGGTTCGCACGGCGTAGGTCTAACGATTGGGGAACGGGCGGGCCGGGCGCGCCGGCGGCGCCGAGGAAGAACGCTGTCATAGCGAGAGGATGACCCGGTCAACGGGCCCTTCGCAAGCGCTCTGGTAGGCGGGTCAGGCCATAAAGCGCGGCCGGAACGCCGGCGCGTCGTCAACACGGCCGAGGAGGCGGCTCAGCAGGCTGGGCGCCCGGTAGTAGCGCAGCGTGGGCTGGGGCCGAGCAGCAGGGCGGAACAGGCGGGCGACAAACATCAACATGACATCCTCACTCAGGCACGTGGTTAAGCTACGATGGCGGCTTGGCCGCTGACGGATCTGTGATCGTCGTTACCTGCGGCCGAAAAAGGGCAGAAGCCTGATCTCTTCGAGGAAAGTCGGCGGCTCAGGCTGCGCGCACCGG
>JBCCLX010000336.1:0-5211 GCA_039026635.1 Pseudomonadota bacterium | reverse complement strand
GGCTCCTGCCCCGCGAAAAGTGCTGTGCCAGCGGGTCGTGTGATCAGCCCCTCGCCATAGGGCCAAAGCCCCATCACAGCCTTGAGCAAACAGGATTTGCCGGCCCCGTTCTGCCCGCGCACATAGGCCCAGCGGCCGGGGCGCACGGCCAAGCCCGGCACGCGCAGGAACGGCTTGGCGTCATGGCCGCGATGGCAGAGTGCCAGCTCCGAGAGGCGCAGGCCAAAGCGCGCATCCGTCTCGGCCATCGTGAAATCATGCCGTCCGGTCGCGGCATAGAAGCGGCGATTGTCACCGGCAGCCTCGATCGCCTGCGCCAGTTCCGTGAGCCGCCCGGTGTTTGCCTTGAGCGTGGCCAGCGCCGGCATGACCTGGACGAACCAAGAGCTGTCGTTGATCAACTCCGCCACCAGTTCGGACGATGCCGCATAGGTCTTGAAGCTGATCGCGCCTGAGAGATAGGCGGGCAGCGCCGGGAGATAGCCGATCAGCCGGTTGGTGATGAAGGTCGTACCGTTGGTGAAGGCCATAAAGCCCGATTGCGTGCCGTTCAGCCGGTGCCAGGCCGCATCGATGCGGCCATAGAGCCGGCCATTGAGCCGCGCCTGCACCGCCTCGCCGCGGCTGATTGCCAGCCGCGGCGCGCGGGCCAGCATCTGCCCGAGTTCTCCGCGCCAGGACCCGTCGGCCCGCTGGCGCGCGAGGGTCTGCCGCTCCAGCACCCGGCCGAGGCGCCAGGCGATCCAGGTCATCAGCGGCACATAGGTGCAGACGAGGAGCACCACGAGGACGAAGGAGCCGTACTCCCCAGGCGCGAGCGCCGGGATGGTACGCGCCGCAGCATCGTCAAGGAACGGAACGGGCGCGGAGCGCTCCAGCAGCGCCACCGAGACGAAGTAGACCGAGGCGATCGCGCCCCAGAGGCCCATGGCAAGCCCAATGACCGCGCCAAAGACGCTCTCGGTACATTCATCGACGCGCTGGTCGATGTTGTCGGGCAGCCGCGAAACGCCCTCCTCGATCCCGCCGCGGTCGGACATCAGATTGGCCGGCACATGGCCCGCGCGCAGGAGCGCCGCCTGGTAAGCGCCCTGCGTCCAGCGCCGCGCCTTTCGGTGCAGCGTGCTCGAAGCGAAATGACGGAGCGCGACGCCGCCGATCCGTCCAAGCGCGATGGCCGCATAGACCGCGCCCGCCGTCAGGATCCAGCCCAGCGGATCGCCCTTGGCGCTCGCGGCATGGGCGTTGACGAGGGCGGAGAGGAAGTCCGCCGAAGCCATCGCAACCCAGACGGAGGCTTTCGAGAGCAGCGTCGTCAGCGCGATCACCGCTGCCGAGAGCGTCCAGGCTTCGACCCAGCGCTCCGATGTCCAATAGGCGGTGACGAGCCCCCAGAGGCCGCGCATGCCGCTGACAGGCGTCGCCCCCTCGGCGCGCAGCGGGCGAGCAAGGCGCGGATCGGCGGAGAGGACGTCGATGACAGGCCCCGCCGCCACGGCCGGGAGCGCCGAGACGGCACCCAAACTCAAGCCCAGCACCGTGGGCAGCAGGGGCGAGAGCGCCGCGATCAGCCCCTCAAAGACGGTGCCGAGCGCTGTGGCCATGGCCTGCGCCAACACGCCCCAAGGCGTGGCCAAGGTTGCCCAAAACAGGGTCAATGCCCCGCCTGTCTCACCGAGCGCACCGGGCAGGAGCGCCATGAGAGCCAGCGCTGTGAGCGAGGGGATGGCAGCGGAGTAGAGACGCGCAGGGCCGACCGGCCGCGCAGCCTGGCGCGCCGCAATGCGCTGTCTCTCTGACCCAGGCCCCGCCGATGTCGAGACCGTGCTTCCCGGTCCGCTCAAAACACAACTCCTTGTCCAACAAGGTGATCGTACCGCAAGATTTGTGGCGATCTTGCGGCCACAGGGCACCGCTGTCCGTAACGATCCCCACCGCCCCGCCACCTGTTGGAACTCTGTTGCAAAACCGTGTCGTTCATCGGTCGGGACGCAGGATCAGCCGCGCCCAAACCGCCCGCCCAAGCCCGGCGAGAACGGCCGAAGGCCCGCGGCCGATCACATCAAGTCGGAGGCTGCTCTACCCCCTCAGGGTGACGACGAAGGACGCGCCGCCCGCGCCGCCTCCGCCCGGCTCACTGTCCGCCAGCGCGATGGTGCCACCCTGGCTTGCTAAGAGCGTGCGTACGATCGAGAGGCCAAGCCCCGTCCCGCCCTCGGGCCGGCGCGTCGTGAAGAACTGCTCGAAAATCCGCGCCCTGTTGGCCGGTGAGATCCCGCGTCCATCATCGGCGAAGACGAGCCGAATGCGGGCCCCCTCGCCACGCCCTCCGGGCGCTGGGCGGGCGATAACCCGCAAGCGTCGCGCCCCGTGCTCGGCGGCATTGCGTGCGAGGTTGTCGACCAGAATGCCCAACGCCTCGCTGGTGATCCGCGCGTCGAGACCGGGCGAGACATCGACGGAGACCGCGAAGGGTCCGTCGGGCCGCCCGCGCTCCGCCCTGCCCTCGACTGTCGCCACCCCGCCGGTCTCGTCGCGACGCCTCGGGGAAGCAAGGGCCACCCGTGCCCGCTCACCCGCCCGGGCCGCCGCCGCCTCGAGCGCGGGGCCGAGGGCCAGGACACCCGGCGGCGGGGCAGCGTGCTCGGCACGCGCCAGATCCAGGAGCCGCGCCAACAGCGCCTCCAGCCGCGCCGCATCCCGCGCGATATTGCCGATGAAGCGTTGGCGTTCGGCCGGCGTGAGGGTTGCGTCGTGGTCCTCCAGGATCTCGGAGGCACCCCGGATCCCGGCGAGCGGCGTCTTGAACTCATGGCTCACATGGCGGGCAAAGGCGCGGACCGTATCGGCCCGCTCCGCGAGCGCGGCGGCCATACGGCTGATGCCTGCCGAAAGCTCCGCGATCTCCCGGGTCCCGGGCCGGGCGAGCGGTGCCATCGCCGCACCATCGCCCGCCATCACCGCGCGCATGCGTCCCAGAAGCGCCTCGACGGGTCGAGAGATCGTGCGCGAAGTCAGCATCGCGAGCCCGGCGGCAAGCCCGAGCACAAGGCCAGCTGCGAGCACCACCTTCTCCCGCTCGCCATAGAGATGCTTGAGGATGCTCTTCGGCGTGCGCGACAGATAGACGACCCCCCAGACACGGCCCTCGCGCTCCACCGGAAAGGCCACAAAGACCCGCACGCCGGTGCCGCGGCTGATGCTCGCAAGCTCCGGCGGCGCACCCTCGAGCAGCCGATAGCGTAGGCGCGCGGCATACGTACCGGAGAGAGCAGCGGCGACCTCGTCGACATGGGCGAAGGAGAGCCCGATCTCCGCCTGTCCGCCAACCACCACGCCACCCGGATCGAGCAGGCGCATTCCTGCCAGCGTCGTCTCCTGCGCCCGTGCCATCACGGGCGTGAGGGCCGAACCGGCACGCTCAGCGAACGGATCGGCCGGGCCCACGGCGCGCCCGTCGGGACGAGCCGAGAGGGTGGGCGCACGAAAGAGGTCCAGCTGAGGGGCCTGCGGGCGATAGCGCGGATCATCGGGCCCAAGCTCCAGGGGCGGCGGCGGGGCCGCGGGCGCTGGGGCCATCTCAGCGGCCATACCAAGCGCCGAATCCGCTGCAACACCCGCCTCCTCTGAGCGCGTAGACATCGGCGCCACGGCGCGAAGGGCGGCCCGCCGGCGCGCCTCGAAGCGCCAGGCCTCGAAACGGGTGGGATCGAAGCCCGGCATGGCCTCCAGCGCGCCCTCATAGGCCGCGCCGATCAGCGCCGCTTGCGCAATCAATTCCCGTTCCGTCTCCTGCACGAGCTGGTTCTCATAGATCCGCAGGAAGAAGATCGAGCCCAGCGGCAAAAGCACGACAGCCAGGTTGACGAGCAACAGGATGGTGGCGAGGCGGGGTCGCGGCCCGTCGCCCAAAAGGCCCCAGAGGCGGTGGTGCAGCGCCCGCCGCGCGCGGGGCGGGGTAGCGTCCTCGCCCCTTGGCGCCAGGCCCGTCTCCCGCGACGTTGACTGGGCGGAGAGATCGGCCGCCGGATCGCCCGGACGGCGCGGGTGCACTGCTGGTGCCTCCTCGGCCTGAGAGCCAATGCCGGCGGGATGGGGCTCACGACCGGGTACCGCGCCGGCCCCCGTCTCCCGCACCTCGGTCTCCTCCGCCACGGGCTGCCTCAACGCTCGGCGATGCGCACGCCGACGCCGTGCACGGTCTCGATCAGCGCAGGCGCTCCCGCCTCGGCAAGCTTGGCGCGCACATGGCGCACATGGCTGTCGATCGTTCGATCCGAGACATGCACATTGGGCGCATAAGCCCCCCGCATCAGCGTTTCACGATCGAAGACCCGCCCAGGCTGGCGCGCCATGATTAGGAGCAGCTGAAACTCCGTCGCCGTCAGCCGCACCGGTCGCCCCTCCCAAGCCACGCTGTGCCGGCCCTCGTCGATGCTCAACAGGCCCTCGGCCGTGCGATGGGCAATGGGGTGTGGGCCGGGTTCTGAGACGGGCGTAGCCTCGCGGGGCACACTGCGCTTCAGGATCGCTGCGACCCGCGCCGCCAGCTCTCGCGGGCTGAAGGGCTTTGTCACATAGTCGTCGGCGCCGAGTTCGAGACCGACGACCCGGTCGATCTCATCGTCGCGCGAGGAGAGAAACAGGATCGGCAGGTCTCCCTCGCGGCGCAGCCGGCGGCAGAGCTCGAGCCCGTCCATCTCCGGCATGTTGATATCGAGCACCACAAGATCGGGTGGGGTCGCCTCGATCATCCTCAGCGCCTCGGCGCCATCGCCGGCCGTGCTCACCGCATGACCGGCCTTCTCGAGCGCGAATACCACAACCTCGCGGATATGCGGATCGTCGTCGACCACCAGAATGCTGCGGCTTGTCATCTGTCCCCTCCCTCAGTCACGACCGCGGCGGCTGAAGTGAGCCGCTGCGGTGAGGGCCAGCGTGAGCCTACGCCCACGCCGGCCGAACGCCTAGTCCCCCACGGGTCAGGCCGTACCGCCGATCAGTCGACCCCGGAGCGAGCGCAGGCGGCTGCGGCGGCGCAGGAGTGCGGCAATCCAAGCCAATGCCGCGATGGCGAGACCGGCCAGCGTCTCAGGCTCAGGCGTTGAGCCGCCGGAGAAGAAGCCGACGCCTGTGCCGCCCGCGGCTACGCCCACCTTCGGGTTGCCGGCAGTCAGGCGCAGTGGCTCGGTGCGATCCTCGGCCCCGTCG
>JBCCLX010000335.1:0-5220 GCA_039026635.1 Pseudomonadota bacterium | reverse complement strand
GAAAGCGCATGAGCGCCGGATCATAGAGCCGAGCGCGGAAGTCGTAGAGCCCCGTCTCCGGGTCAAACTAACGCCCCTGCCACCGGTAGGCGAAACGCTCAGCCTCGGGCCCCGCGCTGTTGAGCAGGCGACCGAAGGGGCTGTAGGCGTAGGTGGCCACAATCCCCTTTTCATCCGCCACAGCCCAGACGCTGCCCTGGGTATCGGTGATCGGAAAGCGCGCCCTATCAGAGACCACGGCGATGAGGCCGGTTGGCCCAAGCACCTCGACCTCCATCCCCCGCGGGGTGCTGCGCGCCACGGGCGTGCGCCCGGTGCCATGGAGATAAACAGTCTTCCCCTCCGGCCCGTGCTTGACGACGCGCTGGCGCAGCCCGCCATAGGCAAAGCGCGTCTGGCCTGCCTTGGTCGTGACCATCGTCGTCGCACCGGTCGCCCGATCATAGGCGAAGGTTCGCCCCAGCCCCTCGGCCATACAGCCCTGGGGCGTCCAGGTGATCGGCGCGGCCTCTCCCCCGTCAATGGCTGCGGAGCTAAGGCGGTCCGACCCCTCCTTGAGGGTAAAGGTCGAGGTCTTGCCGCCCTCGGTCGCCTTCAGAATGTTGCCGTTGGCGTCGTAGGCGCCGTAGTGCGCGTCCGAGGATCCGCTCGCGCTCTTGATCCGGCGCTGCGCATCGTAGGCGACGGTGTCCGTGAAGCGCTCACCCAGCCCGCCAGCGAAAACCATGTCGCGCGCCGTCATCATCCCATCGGCGTCATAGCCGAAGGTCATGTCGAGCCCATCCTTCCCCTGGCCCTTCGTCGAGACAGAGGCGAGGGCCCCGTCGGGTTGATAGGCGAAGGATCGTGTCCAGGCGCCGCCCAAAGTCTCGGTCTGCAGGTCCCCGTTGGCGGTGTAGACATAGCGGCCGAACTCGCTGCCCCCCGCGGTCTTGCCCACCGCGGTGACCCGGCCAAGTCCATCGCGACTGTAGGTGATCGCCTTGACCGGCGCGCCCGAGGGCGGGGTGATCTGGCTCAGCCGGCTGAGGGCATCGTAAGCATAGCCAATCGTGACAGGCGCACCGCCGTCGATCGCTTGAGAGACCCCCGTGATATGCCCAGCGCCGTCATAGGCGAACCGCTCCGTGACGGTCATCGCGCTGTCGTCGCTAGCCCCTTCCGGGGCGGCGTTCTGGGTAACGCTTTCGGTCTTCATCCCGATCAGCGTTGGGTCCGACCCATCACCGGAGTACTGGAACGTGATCTGCGCGCTGCCGTTCTTCGGCATGTCGGGATCATTGGCCGCCGCCTGCAGCGCCGTCGCGTCCCACGCCTCTTCGACGATGCCCTGCTCGATCATGCGACCGAGCGCGTCGTAGCGATAGTAGACGTAATAGGCGGGCTCGCCCGCTTGAGGAGGTCGCACGAAGCGCAGATTGCCGGCATCATCGGAGATGAACTGCGTCTCTCCCACGCTCGGCCCCGTGAGTGACGTCGTCCGGCGGAGCGCATTGGTGACGGTAGTGCGCGTAAAGCTCTCATCCCCGTCGATCAGCGCCTTGGGCAACTTGAGATCGAGCTGCGCCGTGGGCCCCTCGGCAAAGCGGCGCAGACCGGTTGTGCCGGTCAGCCTCGTGCCATCCGGACTATGATAGCTGCCCGCCACCTTCGCCCCGCACGGATCATTGACCCGGCGCGTCATGGACTTCATCGGGCCCGTGATCGTACGGACGGGGTACTTGCCCGCCGGCAGATCCGGCACGTCGTCGCCGGTGTTCGCCCCCACGGCGATCTGGGCCGTCGCGCGGTTTTCGGCCGGCACCGTCAGGTTGATCGCATGGCGCACGCCCGCGCGCGACACCTCGATCTGGCGCTTGCGGGGGGAGGCTTCGTAGCGCGCGCCGACATAAGGGTAGCCCTTGTCATCGCTCACCGCGCCGTTCTCACGGCCCGTGTAGTAGTCGGCGACATCCCCCGTCATCTTCCAATCGCCGGTCATGGCGGTGCGGAAGGCATCCACATCAAGGAAGCTCTTGGAATAGCCGAGCAACGGGGTGTCCTCGCTCGCGCGAAAACTCCAGGGGATCGCTTTTGTCGTGGCCACGCGGCGATGGAGCCCGTCGAAGACAGCCCCGGCAATCACGCTGTCATCACCCATGAGCGCATGCGCCTGGCGCGGTTTCGTCGCGGTGTCGCAATAAGTGAGCCCAAGCTCGACGCCCGCGGCCATGGCAAGATCGATCAGCGCGCCCCCCTTCGAGAGGCTGAGTACGACATCGCCATCGCCCACCGCGGCCTTCTCGGAGAAAAGCAGCTGCCCGTCGACGAAGACGAGCACCGCGCCATCGCCAAAGACCACCAGCCACGCGCGCGCGATTTGCGGCGGCGTCAGCAGCGCCGTGAGCGCGCTGCCATCGAGGCGCGCGGAGTAGCCACCGTTCCAGTCGAGCTCGAAACCGCCGAGGCGCAGCGACACACCCTGCCCCTCCGAAGGCACGAGCCGGAAGGAGAGCGCATTCGCCCCCTCGCCCGGCACCCCCTGCCAGGTCAGGCTGTCCGACCCATCGCCTTTGTTGATGAGGCGCCCATCCTCCGCCGACCAGTTGCCCCCAACGGCGGGTTTCCAGCGGGACTGCCAGTCACCCCCATCCAAGAAAGTCTCGACCGTGCCTCCCTGCCCGGCGCGCAGGGTCACATCGGTGTTGGGATGCGCCGCGTCGAAGGCGCCGCCCTTGGCGCCCCGTCGGGAGAGGCCATGGATCGTGATCTCGCGGAGGGCGCCCATGGGGCCCACATTCCCCGTCGGCTGAAAGGCGGCGTTGTAGAGCGTCCGGGTGCTGCGCCCGCCGAGGTCGGTGGCGCTTGTCACGATCTGCGGCCCCTTGGCAAAGGTCCGCGCCGTCACCGAGCCTTCGAGCGGCGCCACCATCATCTGATCGACCCAGATGTCCGAGCCGGAGCCGTTCTCGATCGAGACGCTCAGCGACAGGTCCTCTCCGTGCAAGAGCGTGACGGGCAGGCTCAGATAGCGCCAGTCATCGGCCACGGGCAGGTCGTGTGTCGCCGTCGCCCCCGCGCTCGGCGTGGCCGTCAGCCGGTTCTTTGAGGAATGGGCGAAGCTCGGCCCCGTCTTGTAGCGGAGCGTCGCCACATAGATCTGCGCCTTGCCGGGCGCGACGGTCACGGCGATCGAGGCCCCGGCCCCGCCGGGCAGAAGCGCCGATTGCGTCCCGGAGTAGGCGTTGCCCACTGCGAAGCTGACCCCGGTCAGCGTCCAAGCCGACAGATCCTCATAGTCCTCGAAGCAGCTCACCGCCGCCGCACCCGGCGCCGCATTGCCGATCTCGGCCAGCGAGAAGGCATCATCCTTGTCGAAGATCATCGTCTTGGGCGTGCCGAGCGCGCTCTCACTCGCCGAGGGCTGGCCGAAGCGCGTGCGATGAGTGGTTCTGCCAACGAGCACCCAACCCTTTCGCGGCGCATCGCTCTCTGCATGGTCAAAGGCGGGCGCATCGCCCTCGCGCAGCTTGTAGCCTGCGGCTTGGGCAGGCGCGCGGACCGGATCGTCGAACGCGGTCGCCCAATCGGCATAGGTCGTGGCCGTCGCGCCGATCAGCGTCGTGGTCCCGCCGCTCACATGGCTATCCTCGGTATGGGCAGGCTCCGTGAGGGAATGGATGGCGCGGATCGCGGGTGAGGTGGCGGCCGCGAGCGCTCTCGTCGTCACGAACTGCTCCGCGACGCCAGCACCCGACCATGAATGCACCGTCTTGGTGATCGCCTGACCCGAGACGGCAAGTTTGCAGCCCGCCGAGACGAAGCCCGTCTCCGTCTGCCGCGTCACCCCATCGGTGACCGAGGTTTTCCCGACCTTGAAGACCCAACCGCCCCGTAGTGTGACCGGCGCAGCATCCGGATCCGTCGGGTCCGACCCAACCTCATCCACGACGCGCCACTCGGTCGTCGAGGAGGACTTCTCGGCGCCCTGGGCGTCATAGACCGCCGTCGACAGCTTGAGCCCGTCGAGCATGTTCCAGAAGTCCGCGCCCGTGACGTCCTTCAACCCGTTCACATAGGTCGTGCGCGTCCAGCCGTTGCGCGGGTCCTTCGTGTCCTCGGTGTCGGGGTAGACGGTGGTCTCGTAGAACTTCACCACCTTGCCCGTCGGATCGCAGGCGGCGGTCTCGGTGTCGGGGCGGAAGAGCGTCTGGCTCACGGCCCCGAACCCGTCCGTCATCGTCGCCGCCGTCACGGTATGGTGCCGGATCGGGCCCGAGACATCCTGTCCGGCATAGCGATTGAGGTAGAGGGTGGGCGTCGTCTCGAAACTCCCAACCGTTGCGTCGAAGGTCGCGAACTGGCTCGGGCCGGAGGCCGTCTGACCCCGTCCACCCGGCAGAATGCTCTGCTTATCAAAGCTATGGTCGGCCTTCTTGACCTCACCGTTCTTGAGTAAGAGCGCCTGGACCGGCCTGCCTCCTGAGCCCGACGCGAGGCCATAGGCGAGGTAGCGCGGCCCTTGATTGACGATCGTGGTGGAGAGAAAGCCATCGTGGCCGGCGAAATCGGCTTGGACATCGGCCGTCGGCGTCGCCGCGATGATCTTGCCCCAATCCGTGCTCGTCCCGCGGCTGAAGACCAGCGGACCCAGGACAGCCCAGTCCGCCCCGCCAGCACTCGCCACACCGGCCTTGTCGGCGGGCACCAGGCTGTTGGGAGGCGGCAGGGTCTGGCCCCCGGGCTTGTTCCATCCTCCATCCTCGGCGACCGAGATCGCCTTCGCCGTGATCTGCCCCATACCCGCCACCGGCGTCATGGTCTGAAGCGCATAGCCCGGGCCATAGGCATAGCGCGGCTGCACGCCTTGATCCGGAACGCCCGGATCGAGGCTGCTGTCCGCCACCCAGGCGACGCCATCGAAGCGGAAGAGATGCGCATTGAGCGCGACAAGCGCGTCATCCACGACCTGCGGCACCCAGGCGAGCGGCCTGACGCCCGCCCCCTGAGGCTGATTGTCCGTTACCGTGCCGAGCTTCGTTGCCGTCACCGCGTAATCCGCCGACCAGGCTAGGGCCCAGAGCATGGTCGTCTGGCTCTGTGCGTTATGCGCCGTGCGGTTCGCGATCGCGACCATGGCGCTGCCGGGCTCGAACGCGACCCCGTCAAGATCGGCTGTGACGAGCCCGTCGAGCGTGACGGCAGCACTTGCGCCCCATGTCAGCGCAGCGTCCAGCGCAT
>JBCCLX010000334.1:0-5244 GCA_039026635.1 Pseudomonadota bacterium | reverse complement strand
CGCCGCACCCGCCTCCGCCGACGCGGCAAAGGGCCCATAGGGTTGCACCTTGGTGCGCGTATAGAACTGCGTCAGCCGCTCGACCGTCGCCCGCGCGGCATAGGAGCCGCCCGCGTTCTCCATGAAGGCCACCGGATCGCCGCCCTCATCAAAGGCGGGAAACTGGGCACGCACAAACTCGAGATCAAAAGGCGGCAGACCGGCGCCGTCCGCGCTCATGCGCGCACATCCACGACCACCCGGCCCTTGACCTGACCCTTGAGGATCGCCGGGCCGAGGGCAGGCAGATCGCCCAGGGCGCGATCCTCGATCATGCTCTCCAGAAGATCCCGCGGCAGGTCGCTCGCCAGCCGCCCCCAGGCCTCCAGCCGATCGGGGATCGGCTTCATGACGCTGTCGATGCCGAGCAGGTTCACGCCGCGCAGCAGGAAGGGGATCACCGTGGTGGGCAGCTTCGCGCCACCCGCCAGCCCCACAGCCGCGACCGACCCGCCATACTTCATCTGGGTCAGCACCTTGGCGAGCATCGGCCCGCCCACGGCATCGACGCAGCCTGCCCAGGTCTCACGCTCCAGCGGCTTCCCGCTCGGCTCGGCCAGTTCCTCGCGCGCAACGATCGTGCTGGCGCCGAGGCTCTTCAAATACGCCGCCGTCTCCGGCCGTCCGGTCACCGCCGCAACCTCATGGCCCAGCTTCGCCAAGATCGCTGTGGCGACCGAGCCCACACCACCGGCAGCCCCTGTCACCAAGACCGGGCCATCACCCGGTTTCAGCCCGTGACGCTCAAGCGCGATCACGGCCAGCATCGCCGTGAACCCGGCCGTGCCCACCGCCATGGCGACCCGCGTGTCAAACCCCGCAGGCAAGGGCACCAACCAATCCCCCTTCACCCGCGCCTTCTCGGCATAGCCCCCCCACCAGACCTCGCCCACGCGCCACCCCGTCAGAACGACGCCGTCGCCCGGCTTGAAATCAGGATGGTCGGAGGCCTCCACCTCGCCGGCAAAATCGATCCCCGGCACATGGGGAAAGCTGCGCACCAATCCCCCGCCACCGGTGATGCAGAGCCCATCCTTGTAGTTCAGGGTCGAGTGACGGACCGCGACCGTGACATCGCCATCGGCCGGCAGCCGATCCTCCCCAAGGGTCTCGATCGATTGCGAAACCGTGCCGTCTTCGGCCTTGTCGACGATGAGCGCGCGGAAAGGCATCGGGGAACTCCTGTATGTGGAAGGCCGCGGGGGTGCTGCGCGGCACCCTTTCCAAGCCACAGCCCCCTGTCAATGACACCCTCCGCCGGAACGGCGCGCGAGCGAGAGGGGGCGCGGCTGGCGGGCGGGCCGCTGAGCGGGCGCCAGCCCGCGAAGCCGGGGCGTCCGTGAGCCCGCCCCAAAGCCCCGATCCGCTCTGCCGCGCTCGAGAAGGCACGCAAATCTGGAAAAAACCACGCCGATGGTGTCAGCGCCAACCGCGCCTTGGCATCCCGCTCGGCCCTCGCTTATCAGGGCGCCGTGCGCCGCAGCGGCGCGATCGGGCAGAACGGCCAGGCAAAGCCCGATGGAGGCGAGAACCGACGCAAACGGGGGCACCGACCATGAGACTGATTTCGGGCAATGCGAACCGGCCGCTCGCCAGCGCCATCGCCAAGCGCGTCAGCGTCTATCGCGGGGCAGGCATCGGGCTGGCCGAAGCACGGGTCGAGCGCTTCAACGACAATGAGATCTTCGTCGAGATCTTCGAGAACGTCCGCGGCGAGGACTGTTTCATCCTGCAGCCCACCTCCTCGCCCGCCAATGACAACCTCATGGAGCTGATGATCATGACCGATGCGCTGCGCCGCGCTTCGGCACGCCGGATCACAGCGGTCGTCCCCTATTTCGGCTATGCGCGTCAGGATCGCAAAACCGCCGCACGCACGCCGATCACGGCCAAGCTCGTCGCCAATCTCATGACAACGGCCGGCATCGATCGGCTGCTGACCATGGATCTGCACGCCGGTCAGATCCAGGGCTTCTTCGATATCCCCACCGACAACCTCTATGCTGCCCCCGTCTTCGCCCTCGACATCAAGCATCACCTCAAAGGCGGCGACGACATCACCGTCGTCTCCCCGGATGTAGGCGGTGTGATCCGGGCGCGCGATCTCGCGCGGCGCATCGGCTCGAGCCTTGCGGTCGTCGACAAACGACGCGCCCGCCCGGGCGAGGTAGAAAGCATGACCATCATCGGCGATGTGGAGGGCAAACGCTGCGTGATCGTGGACGATATCTGCGACACCGCCGGAACCCTTTGTAAAGCGGCGGAGCTTCTCAAGGAGAACGGCGCCACGGAGGTGCATGCCTACATCAGCCACGGCGTCCTCTCGGACCCGGCGGTCGAGCGTGTCGGCAAATCGGCCATGGAGCGTCTGGTCGTGACCGATACGATCGAACCTCGCGCCGATGTCCGCGCCGCCGAGAAGATCCGCGTCGTCTCGGTCGCGCCTCTCTTCGCGCAGGCCGTGCTCAATGTCTCGAACGGCACCTCCGTCTCCTCCCTCTTCCAGGAAGAGACACTCGCGCCGATCTATGAGGCCTTTTACTGAGCCAACCTCATCCGGCCAGATCGGCGATCGCCGCGACCAAGGCCGGGATCTCGATCATCGGTCGCAGGACCAGCACATCGGGCGCCCAGGCGAGATAGAACATCCCCTGCATCGCCGCCAAAAGGGCGATGCCCGCAGTCAGACCGAGCGTCACCTCACCCATGCGGCTGCCCATCCGCGTGCGCCGGTGAAACACGACCGTCATCCCCACCATGAGAGCCGAGACGAGGGCGATCGGCACCATCAGGATCGCCATGCGCTGCGCTGGGAAGGCATAGGCGACATGGGCCGCCAGCAGGAAGGCCGTCCCAGAAATCGCTGCCGCCAGCATGAGGCGCCACGCCATGCCGCCGACACCGACCGTGGCCGCCGGCGCCAGGCCGCGCAGATGCCCCGGCGTGGCAACCATCAAGATGTCCCTCGGGCCCCGAGCGGCGCGCGCGGGCTGTGATCCCGGCTGGGAGCTCGGCCGGGCCGCAGATCGGGACGTCGGGACCGATCTCGTCCGTGCCGTGGCCTCGGTCGCTGCGCCGTCGCGGATCGGCGCGCCCGATGCCTCATCGCTGCCCGAGCCCGGCGCCTGCGTGTCCCGGACAGCGCCCGCCGCCTCAGCGCGCCGTCGATCCCGGCGGGCGGAGCGATTGGAGGCCCGAGCGGACGGATCATCGCGTGCCGCCCCCGATGGCGCGCCGTCGCCCGCAGGACCATCGCGCCAGCCGAAGGCGCTGCGCTTCGAGGCTGCGCCTGCCCGCCCTGAAGACCCTTCTGAAGACCCTCCTGCCGACCCGCGCGCTGGCCCGTCCGCCGACGCGGCGCCCTTGCCATCTCGTCGCGCCGACCTCCGCCCCGCGGGCGCCTCGGGCGTCGGCTGCTCTGGCCGCGCCGGGCGTGCCGGTTGCACCTTGGGATCGACGGCCAGTGTCATCAGCACGCGCCTGCGCTCGAGCGTGTCGCCATAACCATGCCGGATCTGGCGCACCGTGCCATCCAGGGGCGCGGCCAGCACCTGGCGCCGCCCGGAGCGGGAGACGACGATCGCGACCGGCCGGCCGGCGGCGACAGCCTCGCCCTCCTCCACCATCACGCGGTCGACGAACACCGGATAGCCGAACCCCTCGGGCGGCGATTTGAGCGCGATCCGACGTTCGTCTCCGGAATATGGATCGGCGGCAGGGCCTTCCGCACCATCCATCACGCATCCTCCCTTGAGCGCTCAAGATAAGGCGACTGCGCATCAGCGCCGAGATTATTGTCACTTTTCGGGCAAGATCCGCCTTAGCCCTTGCCGACGACGCCCTTCTCGCGTATCGGGCGCGGCTCAGGCAGAGACAAGGACTGCCGGCGCCGCGGGATGTCCCGTCTGGCTGGCCGGCTCAGCGACGTTGGAGAGCCGCGATGAAGGCCGAGATCCATCCCGACTACCACACCGTGACGGTGACGATGACCGACGGGTCGACCGTCGAGATGCGGTCGACCTATGGCAAGGAGGGCGACACGCTCACCCTCGATATCGATCCGTCCTCGCATCCGGCCTGGACCGGCGGCTCGCAGCGGCTGATGGACACCGGCGGGCGCGTCTCGAAGTTCAAGAAGAAGTTCGAAGGCTTCGGCTTCTGATCCAGCGCGGCCGCTGGTCGGCCGCGGGGTACCAGTGGGACGGTCGCCGGGAAGCGTCCGCCGGACCTGATCGCTCAAAATCGCAAAGGGCGCCGATGTGTTCACCATCGGCGCCCTTTGCGTTGGGTCTCGCGCTGAAAGCGGGCGGTTACTCCATCGCGCGACAGTTCTCCTCGATGGCGGCCATCGCGGCACAGGCCCGCGCCGGGGGCATGGGCACTCGGCCTGTGATCTCGACGCGGTAGCGCCGCGCCTCACGCGCCTTACCGCTCGTGATCCGCATCTCTGCCCCTTCGAGGGCTGCGGCATCCGAAAGCGTCAGCGCGGCGATCAAGGCCAGCGCATCGCTCTCGCGCTTGAAGTCTCCAAGCGCCACTTCCCAGGCAGGTGCCGCATCGCGCGGGCGCGGACGCTCGGCATAGAGGGGGGCGACGGCCGAGCGGGAGGGCTCGGGCAGCGCCGCCTGCGCTTGGGCAGGACCGAGCGCCTCCGCCACGCGCGCAAACCCGGTCGCCTGCAGCCCCGGGCGCGGCAGCGGCAAGGGCGCCCGGGCAACCTGGACGGTGCGACGCAGTCCCGGTTTCACGGGCTTCCTCACCGCCACCCGCGTCGGTGCCTTGCGAAACCCGAGATCGAGCAGCTTCACGGATTGCGCATTGCGCGAGCGCGTGCTCTTGCCGCCCATCACGACCGCGATAACCCTTTCCTGCCCGCGCGCCGCGACCGAGACCAGGTTGTAGCCGGCCGCCCGCGTATAGCCCGTCTTCATGCCCTCAGCGCCGCGATAGCTCGACAGCAAGCGGTTCGTCGTCCGAATACGCTTGCCCGCGGCCATATGCGTCTTTCGCCCGAACACGTTGTAGTACTGCGGGAAATCATAGAACAGGTGGCGGGCCAGGACCGCCATGTCCCGCGCCGTGGAGAGATGGCCGCTCTGCGTGAGCCCATGCGGGTTCTTGAACGTCGAGTTCTTCATGCCCAGCGCCCGGGCCTTCTGGGTCATCATCCGCCCAAAGTTCTTCTGGCTGCCCCCAATGGCCTCG
>JBCCLX010000333.1:0-5247 GCA_039026635.1 Pseudomonadota bacterium | reverse complement strand
GGCTTTCTGGTCTGGCTCGCGATCCAGCCCGACCCGAAAGGCTGATCACCCTGATTACCCGGGCACGAAGTTGGGCGGGTGGTTCTGCCAAGGCGCCTCGGAAAGGCCGAGGGTGCGGCCGAGATCGTAGAGTTCGCGCATGTAGGGCGGGTCGAAGGCCTCCGCGGGCTCGCGCGTGAAGCTGGGCGGGATCGAGATCACGTTGAAGCCCACATTGTCGCGCTCCGCGATGGCGAAGAGCTTGTAGAGATCGCCCGTGCCCGAGCCCGAGATCAGGCTGCTCACCGCCTTGCCCGCGATGGAGAGGACGCCGAGTTCCACCGGCTGATAGGGCTTCTGGAGCGAATTGTTGATGATCACATAGAGTTCGCGATCCACAGCCGTGCCGATGGCCTTATCCACCTCCGCGATGGGCAGCTCGGGTGAGAACAGCATGACCTGTTGGGTCGCGCCCCCATCTACATGCACCTCGTCAAAGCGCGTCCCCTCGGGAGAGACCGCGGGGATGACGACGGGCGGCATCAGCGCCGGGATCGCGGAGGAGGCGCGGATGATGTCGCGGATCAGCTGCTTGGCATCGGGGTGCCCGCTCTCCGCAATCAGGGTCACGTCCCAGATCACAGGGCGCGCGGCATCGAGATTGGTCGTGCCGATCAGCAGCTTGCGCCCGGCCTGCCCCTCCGCGCCGAGGCGGGCGACGAGGGCATCGTCGATGAAGGCATCGACGAGGAGATCATAGCCCGTGCTGTCGGAGATGGCGCTGCCGCCGGAAAGGGCGGCAAAGGGCGCCGGCTCAAACAGATCATCGGTGCTATAGAGGGTATAGAAGTTCTTTAGCGTCGGGTCGTAGTCGGGGCCCAGAAAGGCGAAGAGCCCGATGATCGCCCCCGTCGAGACACCGGTGACGACGTCGAAGACCGGCCGGTCGCCCCGCTCGGTCCAGCCCGCGAGAAAGCCCGCCCCAAAGGCCCCGTCCGCGCCGCCGCCTGAGAGGGCGAGGACATGCTCGAGGGGTGTCTCTCCGGCCTCGATGGCTGCACCGTGCACGACGCGCGCGCGGGCAACCTCCTCTTGCAGGATCAGCGCCGCGTTCTGCGCCCCGATGCTGTCGCCCCAAGAGCGGATCGCGCCGGGGATGCCATAGGGCGCATGCGTGGCAAAGGACTGTTCCGCCACGGGGCTGCGCGGTGCTGTGCTGCAAGCGGCGAGCGCGAGGGCGGCAAGGAGGATGACCGCCCCCCTCATGCCGCGGCCTCCCCGGCGGCGGGTGTCTGTCCACCCCGCGGGCGCATCAGCAACCGGTAGACCGTGGGCACGAAGAGAAGCGTGATGGGCGAGGCGAGCACCAGCCCGCCGATCATCATCGTCGCCATCGGCTCGAAGAGCGCACCGCCGCCATAGGCCATCGGCAGAAGCCCGCAGATCGTCGTCAGCGACGTGAGGATGATGGGCCGCGCCCGGGCCATGGAGGCCGAGACGATCGCATCGTCGAGGCTCATGGTCTCGCGATCCAGATCGATCTGATTGATGAGCACAATCGCGTTGTTGATGATGATCCCCATCAGCGACATGAGCCCCAAGAGCGCGAAGAACGAGAAGGGTTGGCCGGCAAACAGCATCGCATGCGGCGCCCCGAGGACGATCAGCGGGATTGTGACCCCCGTCAGCGCCGCGCGGCGGAGCGAGTTGAACTGGAACACCAGCGCCGCGAACATGATGCCCAGCGCCAGCGGCATGTTTCCGCCGAGCTTCTGCTGCACCTCCGCGCTGTCTTCGACCTCGCCGCCGATCACGATGCGATACTCGGGGCCGAGCGCGAGGGCATCGATCGCCGGCTGCAGGCGTTCGAGGGCGGCATTGGCGCTCAGCGTATCGCTCCTGACCGAAACGATGATCTGGCGCACCTGGTTCTCACGCCGGATCGTGGAGTATTCGAGGCGCGGCCGGAAGCTTGCCACCTGGTCCACCGTGATCACCTGGCCACCGACACCGATGGAGAGGTTGGCGAGGTCTTCGATGCTATCGCGGCTCGTCTCGGTCGCACGCAGCACGATCGGGATCTGCTCGTCGCCCTCCCGGAAGGTCGAGTACTGGGTGCCGCTGAAGTAGGCGTCCATCACCTGGCTCACGTCCTCCGACGTGATGCCGTATTCGCGGGCCCGGTCCTGGGCGATGTCGACCGCGACGGTGACGACCTTGTTGCCCCAATCGGTCTCGTTGCTCGTCAGCGCGGGCAGCGCCGCGGCGGCGGCCTCGATCTCGCGACCGGCGGCCATCAGAACCTCGGCATCCGGCCCACTGATCTCCACATCCACGATCCCGCTCTCGCTGCCACCCTGGGGCAGGCGGGTCACGCGGAAACGGGCCTCGGGAAACTGCTCGACAAAGACGATGCGCGCGCGCTGCACGGTATCGATCGCCGCCTCAAGCGTCGTGGTGTTGACCTGGAAGAAGGCGCTCGCGGGATCGGCATCGGCCGGGTCTAGGCCGAGGTTAAAGCGCGGGCCGCCGCTGCCGATGTAGGCGGTGCTGTTGGTCACGCCGGGATTGATCTCACTATCGCCCAGCCAGTCCTGCACCCGGAGCGCCAGGCTCTCGGTCTCAGAGATCGCGGCCTCCTTCGGCAGGTCCATGTAGACGAGAAAATCCGAGCGCTCGCTGTAGGGGAACATCTCGGGCTTGAGCAGCGCGAATTGCGAGGCCGACCAGCCAACGGCGGCGAAGGTGAGCACGGCGACGGGCAGGCCGAAGGGCAGGAGCCGGCGCACGAGCACGCCATAGACCGCGACGGGGCTAAAGGGGCTGCGCTCTTTGTTCGCCGCCGCCCCTCGGCGAGAGGCCAGCAGCCAGACCGAGAGGAAAGGCAGGATGTAGAGCGCCGTGATCCAGGAGCCGAGCAGCATCGTCGCGACGACGGCCCCGAGCGAGTAGGAGAACTCGCCTTCCGTCCCCTCGATCAAGAGCATGGGCAAGAAGGCCGAGACCGTGGTGATGGAGGCGACGGCCAGCGGCACCGCATATTGGCGTCCGGCATCGAGGGCGGCCTCTCGCGGATCATCGCCCGCCTTGATGCGCCCGTCGATGTCCTCGACCACCACCACGCCGTTATCGACGAGCAGGCCTAGGGAAATGATCACCGCCGCAATCGAGACCTTTTCAACATCCACCCCCAAGCTCGACATCAGCGCGAGCGTGAAGCAGATCGAGAAGGGCACGATCGCGCTGATCGCGAGGGCCGGGCGCATGCCGAGGAACAGCAGCATCACGATGAAGACGACAACGAATGTCTGGCCCACGTTCTCCAGCGCATCGTTGATCGAGACCGTGACGTTACGCTCCTGAAAGGTCGAGATATTAAGCGCGATCCCGATGGGTTGGGCATTCTCGAACTCGATCAGGGCCTGTTCGAGCCGCGCACCCAAATCCTGGATATCCGTCCCATCGGCCATCTCGATGGAGGCAACGATGGCGGGTTCGCCGTTGTAGAAGACCGGCTGCTCTTTGGGATCGACATAGCCGCGGCGGACATCCAGCAGGTCCGACAGGCGCACATAGCCCGAGAGCCCGCTCACCTTCGTCAGCACCCCGCGGATGGCATCGACGCTCGCCAGATCGCCGTTGGCCTCGAGCACGATCCGCGTCCCATCCGCGTCGATCTCACCCGCCGGCATGATCACGTTTTGAGCCGAGAGATCCTCGAGCAGCGTCTCCATCTGCACGCCGATGGCCGCGAGCTTGCGGGTGTCGACCTCGAGCCAGACCCGCTCCTCCTGCTCACCGTAAAAGCTGACCTTGGAGATCCCATCGACGCGGAAGAGGGCCGTGCGCAGATCCTCCGCGACGTCCTCGATCTCGGCGAGGCTGAACCCATCCCCCGTGATCGCCACCGTCGCGATGGCCACATCGCCATAATCGGTGTTGACGAAAGGCCCCGCGGTGCCGTCCGGCAGCTCTGCGGCAACCTCGTTCATCTTGTTGCGCAGATCCTCCCAGGCCGACTCGCTCTCCAGCTCATAGACGCTGTCGTAGAGGATGGTCTTGATGAGGACCTGACCGCTCTTGACGCGGGTCTCGATGTCCTCGACCTCCCCGATCTCACGGATCTTGCGCTCGATGGGGATGGCGATCAGGTTTTCGACGCGCTCGGGCGCCATGCCAGGAAACTCGGCCGTGACGACGGCGGTGCGGATCGTGATCTCTGGGTCTTCGCGTTTCGGAACCGAGAGATAGGAGCTGAGGCCCAGCGCCAGGATCGCGAGCATCATCAGGACCGTGAAACGCGAGGTTTCGAGGCCGAAGCGCGTGAGGAAGTCCATGGCGCGTTACTCCCGATCCTCGAGGAGCCGAACTTCCATGCCCTCACGCAGGTAGGACACGCCTTTGCTGGCGACGCGCTCACCGGGCTCTAGGCCGCCAATGACGAGGAGCTGATTGTCCCGCATGCCCGCGAAGGTCACGATCCGCCGCTGCACAGTGCTGGTCTCGGGATCGTAGACATAGACGGGCACCGGGGCCGGCTCCTCCGGCGTGCGCCGCTCGGGGATCTGACCCTCGGGGATCGCGGCGCTGACGGGCAGCAGATAGCCCCCTGCTTCGGGCACTTCGAACTCGAAAGCGACCTCGACGGCCATGCCGGATTTGATCACGGGCACAGTCTCGGTCAGCGACACGACGACCGGAAAGGAGGAGACCGTGTCGGCCCGCTCACCCAGCTCGCTCACCACTGCCGGCAGCGCGATGCTCGGATCATCGGCAAGCCGGACCGTCGCCTGGCTGCCGACGATGAGGCGGGAGACGACGTCGAAACTGACCGAGAAGGACACCTCGTAATCCGTCGCCTCATAGACCGAAACGACGGCCTCGCCCGCCGAGACGGTGGCGAAACTATCGACCTCCACCGCGCTGATGATCCCATCGAAGGGCATCGTCATCACCGTGTCGGTGAGATCCTCTTTGGCACCGGCCAGATCCTTCTCGGCCTGGGTCAGCTGTGCGCGGGTCTCCCGCACGGTCGTGCGGTCGTTGTCGCGCGTCACCCGGGTGCCGGCGCCACGATCGAGCAGCTGTTGCGACCGGGCCAGATCCTCTTCGGCCTGTGCCAGCGTGGCCTGCAGCTCCTCGACCCGGGCCGCGCGGTTCTCGATGGTGGTGATGAACTGATCGCTCTCGAGCCGGGCAAGCTCCGTCGTCCCCGCCACCTGCTGTCCGACGTCGAGGGTCATCCGACCGAGCTTGCCGCCCACCTTG
>JBCCLX010000332.1:0-5260 GCA_039026635.1 Pseudomonadota bacterium | reverse complement strand
TGCGCGTCGTCGCCGCATCCCCGCCGTTGCTGCCAGCCGGACGCTACAACAGCTACTACATCCATTATGATCGAACCGTTGGCGGGACGATCGCCGACCAGTTTATCCAGTTCTCCGGCGATATCGTCGCATTGATCGTGACCTCCATCGGGTCTCCCAATGTCTTGGAAGAGACGGATAGTCTCTTTGGCTTGGCGGCCTACACCTATCCGGTCCTGGGTGGGCGCGGCCTTGAAGATGGGAACGACGTGCTGACGCTGAGCGCGGCCGATACACTGCAGATCGACAGCCTCGCCGTTGGCGCCGATTTTGTGGATGGCATCCGCGTGATCACAGGGGTGGTCGTGCCGCTGCCAGCCTCGGTTCTGGGCCTGCTCGCGGGTCTCGGCCTCCTCTGGGTGAAGCGGCGTCGGCCGAGCTAGACGGCGGAGAGACCGGCCACAAGCAACGCCTGCAAGGCGGTTTGGAACGTCAGCGAGGCTGACCGCGACATCACGACCCGGCGGCAGCCGTGCAACTAAAGGTTGGGTGGCCGGCTTCGACGCTGCATCTTAAGGCGAGAAGCGGGATCGGTGATCCCGTAGCCGACCAGCGGCGGGAGAACCCCAACATGACCGAGACGAACCGGAGGGTCGGGCGCACGCCCGGCCTGCAGACGACCCATCGTTCCACGCTCCAGCGTCTGGCCGCCCAGACCCGCGAGGGGCGGCTCGATCGGCGCGAGTTCACGGCCTTGGCCTCGATCCTAGGCCTCTCGGCCAGCGCCTCCGGTGCGATGATCGGCATGGCGCCCAAGCGTGCAGTCAGCCAGCAGCCCCAACGCGGCGGCGAATTGCGCGTGGCCATGCGGGTGATGAACATCGCCGATCCCCGCAAGTTCGACTGGCCGGAAATGGCGAATGTCGCCCGCCAGTTCTGCGAGACCTTGGTCCGCTGGGAGCCCGATTTCTCCTTCACACCGCAGCTGCTGGAGGGCTGGGAGGTGGCGGAGGACGCGAGCCGCTATGTGCTCTCAATCCGTCAGGGCGTGAGCTGGACGAACGGCGACGCCTTCACGGCCGAGGACGTGGCGCACAACATTCGCCGGATGTGCGATGCCACGGTCGAGGGCAACTCCATGGCCACTGCCCTCTCGAGCCTGATCGACGGCGACACGAAACAGCTGGCCGATGGGGCGCTTGAGATCGTGGATGATTTCACCGTGGTGCTGACGCCGACGCGCCCCGACATCTCGTTGATCCCGGCCCTCTCGGACTATCCCGCGCTGATCGTGCACCGGAGCCATGGCGATGACAGCGATCTCGCTCAGTCCCCGATCGGCACCGGGCCGTTCGAGCTCGAGAGCCTCGAGGTCGGCGGGTTTGCCCGTGTCCTACGGCGCACGAGCGGCGCGTGGTGGGGTGGTGAGGCGCTGCTCGATGCCATCGAATTCAACGACTTCGGCACGGACCCCGCGCCGATGATCGCAGCGCTCGAGTCGGGCGATGTGCATGTCAACGACGAGACGCCGGCGGATCTCGTTCCCCAGCTCGATGCCGTTGGGCTCGAGCGGCAGGAGAAGGAGACGGCGCAGACCATCGTCTGCCGCATGAACGTCAAGGCCGAGCCCTATACGGATGTGCGCGTGCGCCGCGCGATCCAGATGCTGACGGACAACACCATTACGCTGCAGGTGGGGCTGGAGGGGCGCGGTCTCGTCGCCGAGAACCACCACGTGGGCCCGATGCATCCTGAGTATGCCGAGATGGCAGCACCCGAGATCGATGTGGAGAAGGGTCTCGCAATGCTGGAGGAGGCCGGCGCCCGCGAGACCGAGTTCGACCTGATCTCCATCGACGGCGATTTCCAGCGCACCACGATGGATGCGGTGGCGGGTCAGCTCCGCCAGGCGGGGCTCACCATCAAGCGCACCGTGATCCCCGGCGCGACCTTCTGGAACAATTGGACGGGCTATCCGTTCTCGGCCACCGACTGGGGCGGTCGGCCACTCGGGGTTCAGGTCCTCGCGCTCGCCTATCGCTCGGAGGAGCCCTGGAACGAGACCGGCTTTGCCGATCCTGAGTTCGATGCGGCCCTCGACGAGGCGCTCGGGATCTTCGATCCGGACGCGCGGCGCGTGCCCACCGAGATCTGCCAGACCCGCCTGCGCGAGGCCGGCGTCATTATCCAACCCTATTGGCGCAAGATGTACCTCCACCACGCGCCGGAGCTGCACGGCTATGAGCGCCACCAGGCCCGCGAGATGGTCTTTGAGAAAGCCTGGCTAGAGAGCTGAGAGAGCGTCAGTAGAGCGTGCGTCCCTGACGCTCGCGCAGTTCCGCATCATAGGTCGCGGCGTCGAAATCCGCCGCGGCGTCCTTTGTCATCGCCCCGGCGGTGGGCACGGCCGGGGCGGTGGCAGGCTCCCAGAGCTTGGCACGGATGATGGCACGGGCGCATTGGAAGTAGACCGAGTCGATCGCCACGCGCAGGACGGTCGCGGGCAGATTGCCCTGCACAGCGAAGCGCTCGAGCAGCGCCGGATCCGTCGTGACTATCCCGCGTCCGTTGATCCGCACGCATTCCGGCACACCCGGGACCAGGAAAAGCAGGGCGAGCCGCGGATCGGCCACGATGTTGCGCAGCGTATCGAGTCGATTGTTGCCGCGCCTGTCGGGGATCAGCAGCGTCTCGGGATCTTCGACAGCAAAAACCTGCCCCGGCAGATCGCCCCTCGGCGAGCAGTCGAGCCCACCCGGCCCGCTGGTGGCGATGGCGAAGAAGGGTGCGGCTTCGATCCAGGCGCGATAGGCCGGCGTCAGCCCCGGCGTCTCCTTGATATGCGAGCGGGGATGCACCGCGCCGTAGAGCGCCTCGAGCGCGGGGATATCGGCGACGGCGTGCGGATCTTGGGTCATGGTGCGTCTCCTTGGGGCCGGCCCCTTTCTGCCGCGGCTTGGTCTCGACCAAAAGCCCCGACCGCAAGAACGCGACCCGACGACCCCGGCCCGACGACCTCGGCCCGACGACCCCAGCCCGACGGACGCACCCCGAAGGACACGACGTTGACAAGGCGCCCGCTCTGAGGCATCAGCCGCGCTCCGTCCGTTGGGGCGGAGGCGATGGCGTCCGCGGCCCGCGAAAGCGGGATCCTGTCGCCCGGGGTCGTGAGGGCCGCGGGAAAGGAGGGCGCCCTGACATTGATGATGAGGAGACGAGGCCCGTGACCAAGCGCACGTCCGCCAAGTACAAGATCGACCGTCGTATGGGCGAGAACATCTGGGGCCGCCCGAAGAGCCCCGTGAACCGCCGCGAATATGGCCCCGGACAGCACGGCCAGCGCCGCAAGGGCAAGATGTCGGACTTTGGCATCCAGCTGCGCGCCAAGCAGAAGCTGAAGGGCTACTACGGCGACCTGACCGAGAAGCAGTTCCGCCGCATCTTCACCGAGGCCGAGCGTCGGCGCGGTGACACTGGCGACATCCTCATCGGTCTCCTCGAGCGTCGGCTCGATGCGGTGGTCTATCGCGCGAAGTTCGTGCCGACGATCTTTGCGGCCCGCCAGTTTGTGAACCACGGCCATGTGAAGGTGAACGGGCGCAAGGTGAACATCCCCTCCTATCAGGTGAAGGAAGGGGACATCCTAGAGATCTCGGACAAGGCCAAGAGCATGGCGCTCGTGATGGAGGCCAATCAGTCGGCCGAGCGCGAGGTGCCGGACTACATCGAGGCCGATCATGGCAAGGGCACGGCCACCTTCCTGCGCATGCCGGCGCTGGGGGACGTGCCCTATCCGGTGCAGATGGAACCGAACCTGGTCATCGAGTACTACGCCAAGAACTAATGCCCTTGGGGGCCGAGGCGGCGGCCTCGGTCCCAGGAAGGGTTTGGAGCATCAGACGATGCTCCAAACCCCGTCTGCCTCGACCAATTGGTCGATCCCGGCGCTCGCGATGTTCTCGGGGCTCTCCGAGAACGAAATGAGCAGGTTCTCTCGTCCGAAATCCGGCTGGGCGATCGCATCGGACCAGAAGGCCAGGCCCTCGTCGTCCGCCGCACGACCAAGCGCGGTGTCATAGAGCAACGAGACAAAGAGCGCGTCGTCGAGCGTGTCGACCGGGCCCGCGCGAGCTGCGAACTCCTCGCTCTGCAAGAACTCTGCGGCAACGGCGAAGAGCGAGAAACCAAGTTCGCGCTCGTCGATCCAGAAATTGAGCCCCGCATCATCCGGTGGACGCCCGAAGGCCGCCTCGTAGAGAAGGGCGACGGCCAAGGCACCGGCGCTCTCCAGCACCTCGGGTAGGATCGTCACCACCGTGCTGTCGCCCTCGCTCAGCGCGATGATCTGATCGGCGTCGATGGGCGCTTCGATCCGCACCTGGGCCGAGCCGTCGCCGCTCTCCACCGTCACCGCCGCGCCCGAGCCCGTCTCCTCCACGCGCAGCGTGCCGCCCGGCGCATCGGTGAAAACCAGCCGGTCGCCCGGGCCAAAGTCGCGCAACGTGTCCCCGCCGAGCGCCTCGAGCGTGCCGAAGACTGTGTCTGGTGCGCCCTCGCCAGGGGCGATCAGGTCCTGCCCGAGGCCGGGATCGAAGACCTCGCTCACCCCATAGGCGCCCACGAGCACGTCATTGCCCGGCGTTCCACCGAGGGCGACAAACTGATCGAGACCCGGCGCGCCGTCGAAGCTCTCCGAGCCCAAGATCTCCGCCAAGCGCTCAAGCGCGGGCAGGATGAGCTGGTTCTCGATGGCGATCTCACGCCCCTCCCCCACACCCGACCCAGCGGGCGCCCAGGCCTCGGAGAGATCGGCGATGGCCTCGAAGGCCAGCGCGAAGCTGGCGTAGAACCCGTCCTCCACCAGAAGCGCGCGGTAGAAGGTGTCGGTACTGCCGTCCTCGGGCGAGATGAAGGGGTCGTCGGCGCGGGCGAGAAGCGTCGGCAGCCGGGCCGTCAGCTCGGTCAGCGCCGGGCGGTCCTCGCTCGCCCGCTCGCGGCTATCGACGGCGAGCGCCAAGAGATCCGGCGAATGGAGGCTGACCGAGGACAACCCCTCTCCCAAGTCGCCGATCACCGTGTCGCTGCGCAGCTCTTGCGGCAGGTTTATGAGCGGGCTCGCCGTCAGGTAGATGTCGGGCACGAAGCTGCCCTCCAGCCGCTCGGTATGGACGAGCGAGGCCGCGGCATCGAGTGTCGGCAGAGCCGGGTCCCATCCTGCCGCCGCCGTATCGACATCGGCGTATTCGCCTGCCAACAGATCGTCTGCCAGCGTGTTCAGCTC
>JBCCLX010000331.1:0-5276 GCA_039026635.1 Pseudomonadota bacterium | reverse complement strand
TCGGACGCCATGGCCGAGAGCATCTATGCCTTCTTTCACGGCGAGAGACACTGACGGACAGGCCTCCCGGCTGCCCCCAATGCTCAAAGGCCCCCGGTCGGCGGTGGACACGCCACCGAGGGGCCTTTGAGCATTGGGGGCAGCCGGGAGGCCTGTCCGTCAGTGTCTCTCGCCGTGAAAGAAGGCATAGATGCTCTCGGCCATGGCGTCCGAGATGCCGTCCACAGCCCGCAGATCGGTCAGACCCGCGCGCCCGACCGCCTTGGCGGAGCCGAAGCGGGCCAGAAGCGCGCGTTTACGCGCCGGGCCGATCCCGGGGATCTCATCGAGTGTCGTCCGCGTCGTTGCCTTGGCGCGTTTCGCGCGATGCGCCCCGATGGCGAAGCGATGCGCCTCATCGCGCAGGCGCTGCACGAAGTAGAGCGCGGCCGAGCGGAAGGGCAGTGCGAAGGCCCGGCCCTCGGGCGGAAAGAACATCTCCTTGCCCGCATCGCGCTCCTCGCCCTTGGCCACGCCGAACATGGCCACCCCCTCGACCCCGAGATCGGCCATCACGGCGCGCACGGCACTCACCTGGCCCTGGCCGCCGTCGATCAGGATCAGGTCGGGCCAGGCATCCGTCTTGCGCTCGGGATCCTCTTTCAGGAGCCGTTTGAAGCGGCGCGTCAGCACCTCGCGCATCATACCGAAATCATCGCCTGCTTTCGTCGCCGCGTCCTTCATGTTGAACTTGCGGTACTGGTTTTTCTCCAGCCCCTCAGGCCCTGCCACGATCATCGCGCCGACCGCATTGGTCCCCATGATGTGGGAGTTGTCGTAGACCTCGATGCGCCGCGGCGGCTCGGCCAGGCCCAGCGCCGTGCCGAGCGCGCTCAAATTCTTGGTCTGGCTCGAGGTCTCGGCCATCCGGCGCGCCAGGGCCTCTTTGGCGTTCTGGCTCGCATGCTCCATCAACTCGCGCTTCTCGCCGCGCTGCGGCACGGCCACGACGACGCGCCGGCCGGCGAGGCTACGGAAGGCCGCGGCGAGTTCGGGCGCACCGGCCTCGCCCGTCTCGGGCGCATGGCTGAGCAGCACCATGCGCGGTGGCGGGCGCTCGGGGCTGTAGAACTGTGCGACAAACCCCGCGATCAGCTCGCCGTCCTCCATATCCGCGCCCGCGCGCGGGAAATAGGCGTGGTTGCCCCAGTTCTGGTTGGAGCGGAAGAAGAAAACCTGGACGCAGGCCTGCCCCCCCTCGCGATGGAGCGCGAAGACATCGGCCTCGGCCGTGCGTTGCGGATTGATGCTCTGCTGGCCGCGCACATGGGCCATGGCGCGCAGACGGTCTCGGTAGATCGCCGCCCGCTCGAAATCCATCGCCGCCGAGGCGCCGGCCATCCGTTCGGCCAGCTCCTCCTGGACCCGCGTCGAGCGCCCCTCGAGAAACCGCACGGCATCGTCGACCAGGGCGGCGTAATCGCCCTCCGAGATCTCGCCCGTGCAGGGCGCCGAGCAGCGCTTGATCTGAAACAGCAGGCAGGGGCGGGTCCGGCTCTCGAACACGCTGTCCGAACAGGTGCGCAGCAGGAAGGCCTTCTCCATTTGATTGATCGTGCGGTTCACGGCGCCAGCCGAGGCGAAGGGGCCGAAGAAACGGCCCTTCTCGCGCTGAGCGCCCCGGTGCTTGCGCAGGAGCGGAAAGGACCCGTCTTCGATCAGGATATGCGGGAAGGACTTGTCGTCGCGCAGCAGCACATTGTAGCGCGGCTTCAGCTGCTTGATGAGATTGCTCTCCAGCAGCAGCGCCTCGGTCTCCGTCTCGGTGGTGATGAACTCCATCGAGGCGGTCTCATGGATCATGCGGGTGATCCGGCTGTTATGCGCCCCCTGGTTGGCGTAGTTGGCCACGCGCTTTTTCAGCGATCGCGCCTTGCCGACATAGAGCACATCGGAGGCGGCGCCGAGCATGCGGTAGACACCGGGGCGATCATCGAGGCGCTTGAGATAGCGCCGAATGACCGCGGGCCCGGTGTCGCGTCTCACGATGGGACGGGTGCGCGAAACCTCTTCCGTTTCGCTCTCAGACGCGCCAGTCTGCTCTGCAAGCGTGTTGTCGTTGCCTGCCACCACGCGTTTTCCCCACTCTGCCGCCCCTGTGGACAACTCTGTGTGTTGTTGCCGGGACAGCCTGTCGATAGCCGCCCAAGAATTCATCACAAAACTGTTAATCTTGCTTAAGATGCCCTGCAACGCACTGTTTCAAATACGCTTTTTTGGCGCGCTACAAGGCCGCAAGCGAATCAATGGTGCATCGCAGCACGTCACAGCCCTATTCTGGCCGGGTGGACAACTCGGGAAACACCGCAGTTCATTCGCCCGCGCGCAGCACATCAGGGGTCTCCCAGGCCAGATGTTGGCCGCCATCGACTGCGATCATTTGTCCGGTCAATGACTTGCAGCTCAAGATGAAGGCAAGGGCGGCGGTGATGTCCTCGGGGTCGGCACCCCGTTTCAATGGGCAACCCGCCCGTTGCGCTGCGAAATGGGCGGCACTTTGGCGGGTGCCCTGCACCGTCGGGCCCGGGCCAATGGCGTTGACCCGGATGTCGGGCGCGAGCGCCTGGGCGGCCGTTTGCGTAAAGGTGAAGAGCGCCGATTTGGCCATCGTGTAGGAGGCGAAGAAGGGCGTTGGCTTCCAGACACGCTGATCGATCATATTGACGACGAAGGCCCGCGCCAAAGGCTCACCCTGCGCATCCGGCTCGGCCTTCGGTGCCTGGGCGGCGAAATCCTGGGTCAGCTTCACCGGCGCCCGCAGATTGCTGCCGATGGCGCGGTCCCAGCTGTCACGCGTCATGGTCTTCAGCGTCTCCGGCTCGAAGATGGAGGCGTTGTTGATCAGGAGCGACAGCGGCCCGCCGAGCGCCTCCGCCGCGCGCGCCACAAGCCCCGAGGTGGCCGCCTCGTCAAGAAGGTCGGCCTGTACGGTCGCGGCCTCTGCCCCAAGCGCGCGCGCCTCAGCCGCCGTCTCGGCCGCGGGCCCCTCGGAGCTCGCATAGTGGATCGCGACGTCCCAACCAGCACCGGCAAGATGCAGGGCCATCGCCCGGCCGAGCCGAATGCCCGCGCCGGTCACCAGCGCGCGCGGGCGCGCGCCTGTCGTCGTCGTCATGGGAGGCTCCGTCCTACGGGCCCGGCGGGGCCCTCTACCCTGGCTTACACAGACGAGCGGAGCGCTAGCCTCAGGTCAGCGCGACCGTCGTGTAAGTGATATAGGCCGCAAGGAAGAGGAAACCCGTCCACCGGCACAGCATGCGGCAGAGGAGCACGTAGGGCACCAGGATGGCGGTGGCGCCGAGCATGACCCAGATATCCCGGCTCATCATCTCAGCGGGCACGTCCATCGGCGCGATCACCGCGGCGGTGCCGATGATGAAGGTGAGATTGAAGAGGTTGGAGCCGACCACATTGCCGATCGCGACATCCGACTGACGCCGGATCGCCGCCATCACGGTCGTCGCCAGCTCTGGCAGCGAGGTACCAAGCGCCACGAGCGTCAGCCCGATGGCGGCCTCTGAGACGCCGAGGGCCGATGCCACGCCGCGCGCCCCATCGATGAGCAGCTGCGCACCAAGCGGCAGCATGACGCAGCCGAGCACGATCAGACCGGCCACCTTCCAGGACGCCATATTGACGTCGACATCGTCCAGTTCGCCGAGATCAGGCTCCACCGGAGCATCGACGGCGGCCGCGCCCAGGCTTTCCCGACGATTGTCCGCCCGATGCTCCATGGAGTGGCGCACACTGTCCCAAATCATGACGGCGACGATGGCCAGCAGGATCAGCCCGCCCCACCAGGCCAGCGTCCCGCTGAGCACCAGCACCGTGAAGACGAGCGTCGCCGCCAGCATAAAGTAGAGAGATCGATGCGCATCCGGCCCCGCACCCGCAATCGGCGCCAGGATCGCCGGCAGCCCGAGCACAAGCCAGACATTCGCGATGTTGGAGCCCACGACATTGCCAAGGGCGATCCCCGGGCTGCCCTCAAGCGCGGCCTTCACGGAAATCAACAGCTCCGGCGCCGAGGTGCCCATGGCGACCACGGTGGCCGATACGATGATCGCCGGGATCCCCATCTTGAGCGACATCGCGACAGCGCCGCGCACCAAGATGTCGCCACCCGCTACGAGCAGCGCCAATCCGGCGAGCACTAACACGATATCCATGCGTTGGCGTTCCCTTGGTTGCGGCCAGAGACCGCCATATGGGCCAAGTCACCCCCGGTTGCGAGGGGCAGGCCCGCTTTCGAGCCCATGCGTTTCCACAAAGTGGATTAGCGTAAACTGAGGGTTTACATAGCGCCCTTGTCGCCACGGCAGGCACTACAGGGGCTGCCGGCCGCGTAATAGCTTCCGCATCGTGGACACCGCACGAGATCCGCCGTGGGCAACGCGCCGCGCCCGTTGCTCAGTCGGTCACGCTGCCGCGACGATCCAGCGCGCCTGCGACGCTCCGCCATGGCGCTGCGTTTACCGAGCAAGAACACCACGGCGATAACGAGGGCAGTAAGCAGGATTTTGCTGAGCACAGGCGGCCTCCGGCGATCATTGATGGAGGAGTAGGCTTCTGGGTTGCGATGTTCAACGCCTCGAGCTCGACTGAACCCTTTCGCCGGGCCGGGCCTTGGGTCTATCCTCGGTGGATCAGCCTCTCGGAGACCAGCCCATGAACATCATGGATCATGAGGAGATCCTCCGTTCGCAGATCGGGGTGCTGCGTGAGGAACACCGCCAGCTCGATGAGGAGATCGCGGCCGAGGTGGAAAACCCGCTCGCCGATCAGCTGGCGGTGCGGCGGATGAAAAAGCGCAAACTGCAGCTCAAGGACCAGATTGCCCGGATCGAAGATCTGCTCTACCCGGACATCATCGCCTGAGCCTTTTCGTCGCGACGGAGCCCACCCGATGACCTGTCAGTCCCCGACGCCTCGGCTGAGGGCCGCGTCGTGAATGCCGTCGAGACCCCGGTGCGCGTCGGCATCGTGATGGGCAGCCAGTCCGATTGGCCGACCATGAAGGCGGCCGCCGGGATCTGTGAGACGCTGGGGATCGGGCATGAGACGCGGATCGTCTCGGCGCACCGGACCCCGGACCGGCTCTTTGCCTATGCCGAGGCCGCCGCAGCGCGCGGGCTGGCGGCGATCATCGCCGGTGCGGGGGGGGCTGCGCATCTGCCGGGAATGCTCGCCTCCAAAACCCGCGTGCCGGTGCTCGGGGTGCCGGTACAGTCGCGGGC
>JBCCLX010000330.1:0-5287 GCA_039026635.1 Pseudomonadota bacterium | reverse complement strand
GTTGAGGCCTGCGGCGGTCATGCGCGCTGTCGCTCCTGCTCATGCTCTGGGCCGCGCGTTGGCGTGGCTGAGCCGGGCTCCTGCCGGCCTGATGGGGCGGTGGCGTCAGGCGCCGGCTCTGCAGAAAGAACGCCGAGGTCTTTCAACCGGGTAGCGATCCTGCTGGCATGCGCGTCGGGGCCAAACTCTCGGCGGATATGCGCCTTGCCCGCGGCCGCGCGCCCCTCGCGTTCTGTCCCATCGGCCTCGACCTGGCGCAGCGTGGCGACCAGCGCGTCATGGTCGATCTCTGCCCAATGAGCGTTGTGGAGCGGGTGGATGCTCTCCCCTGGGGCGACGCGCACCGTGCGCGCCGGGACCGGGAAGGTCGTGCGCGGCGTACAGAAATCGCGCGTGCCGGAATGGTCGGTGACGATCACAGGTTTGCCGCGCAGCATGGCTTCGGCGGGCAGATAGCCGAAGCCTTCCGCGCGATGGGGCGAGACCACACAGTCCACCGCAGCGAGAAGCGCGCGATAGACGGGGGCGGGACACCGCTCCTCCAGAATTGTGATCCGAGGATCTCCGGCGGCCAGCGCCCTGATCGCATCCCACTGCCGATGCGGATCGCCCCAATGGCCGGGCACGGCGCCCGTTGTTTTGATCACAAGGCCCACATCGTCACGCCGCGCCGCGCCTTGGCGCGGGAAGGCATCGAGGAAGGCGCGGGCCAAGGCGAGCGGGTTCTTCCGCTCGACGGAGGAGTGGAAGTCGAAACTCGTGAGGAACAGGAAGGGCGCCTCGGGCAGGCCCAGCGCGGCGCGATCCAGCACGGCCACGGGGCCATCGCGGAGCGCCTTTCCGACCACATGGACCGATGTGCCCTCCCGCGCTGCGAGCGGGCGGTAGGCGTCGGCAACGAAACCGGTCGGCGCCCAGATCTCGTCCAGCATCGCGACGCCGAGGTGATGCGTCTCGGGCAGTTCATCAAACTCCCAGAGCAGGAAGCCGATGGCCGCCATCTGCGGCCCGAGATCGAGGAGACGTCTGTGCAGGAGCGTCTGAGGCACGCGATCGGCGTTGACATGCAGGATCGATGCGGGGCGGGCGACGGGCGTGACAGGCTCGGTGCACAGGCCCTGCCCGACAGGCTCGATCGAGGCCAGACCATCGTCGGCATTGCGCAGGATGGCGGGCAGAGAAAGCGCCCGCAGCGTCTCCGCCGTCATCTGCAGGTTGGCGCCGAGCCCCATGGTTACATCACCATGGCCAACCAACACGATCCCAGGACCGGAAGCAGGACCCGAGCCAAGATCCGGGGCCGCGATGTCGCGCAAACTGGCGGGTTGGTGATCCAGGAGGTTCGCGGGTACGGCCCCGCGGCGGATCAGCCCCTCAATCAAGGTTTGCAGAGGTCGGGGCATCGCCCGGCCAGGAAGCGGGGCGCCTCCGGGCAGACCCGTTGCCAGCGCGATAACGAGCTGCGCGATCTCCGGGGCGAGGGCGGTCTGCGGTGGTTTTGCGGCCGTCTGGCCTTTCGGTTTGCGCCCCCCATCAGCCACGACATCAGTCCCGCCCTCAGCCCTAGCTTCCGTGTCGGCGTCGGCCTCCGCGGCGGCGACCAAAAGGGCGGCGCAGCGGGCGCGAAGGGTTCGGTCGAGTTCCGAGGTCGGTACGCGGAGGGGCCGGCGCAGGGCATCGAGCGGCCTCAGCGTCAGCCAGGCTTGCTCAGCCGCCAGGGCGCCGGCTGCGGCCCGGGCGGCGCTCTCCTGCAGGGGTGTTGCACCGGCGGAGGTGAGTGCGAGGGACAGGGGTGCGCGCCTCACTGGAGGCTGGCCAGGACCGCCGACTGTGCTCTCGGCTGGGTGCTGACTTGGGCCTTCGGCTGAGTGCAGCCCTCCCGACAGGCTTCCAGCCGCGCGCAGCGTCGCCGCCATCCCCGCAAAGCTCGCCTCGGTCCTGATCTGCCCGTCGGCCCAGCGGCGCAGGCTCGCGGCCGCGCGCGCTTGGCCCTTGCGCAGGCCGGGCAGGGCGCCGGTGAGCGCCCTCAGATGCACCATCCAGGCCGCCACCGGTGCGTTAGGGGCCGACCAACTGAGGTCCGGCCTCAGGGCGCGGTTGAGGGCGCGGTGGTTCGGTTGCGCGCGGATGCCGGGGCTTGCCCTGCGCGTGAGTGTTCGGCAGGCGGCGGTGACGCCGCTCTCCTCCTCCAACAGAAGCGCATGAACCACTGCGGCCGCCTCTGCGCGATCGGGCGCCTGCTCCGCCTGCGCTGCGGCGAGCAGGAGGGCTGCCTCCCCGAGCGGATCGGAGCTCCGCCCGGCTCCCTGCCTGCGCCCCCGTGCCTCCGACGCCCGGCATGCGCGCGCCGTGAGCCGCAGGAGCGCTCCTGTCAGGGCTGCGGCCGGCCACCAGCCTGCGATCCGCCCGGGCTCGATGGTCACAGCCTCGGCCCGGAGCACAACCCAGAGCAGCGTCCAGATTTGCTGCAGGAGCACGGCGGCGCGGCCCAGCCGATCCGGCCGGCGCAGCACGATCGCCCCCGGCACCATGGTGAGATGCGCCGGGCGTGGGCCGATGGTGAGGGCGCGGCGGAAGGCGGCAAGCGCATGCGCCTTGCCGAAATCCACCGTCGCATGCGCATCGCCATGGCCGGAGAGCGAGACGCTCTGCACCGCCATGCCGCGCTGCAGATCCCGCGCGACCGCGGCCACCGAGGCCTGGCTAACCGGCCCCGGAACGGGCGGGAAGGAGCCCAACACCAAGGCCGTCGGGGCGGCCTGCGGTGCGGCACCCTCGGCGGTTTGCGAGGGCTGGGTCTCAGAACTCGTGAGGGTCACTTCACACAATCCTTACCATGTTGGCGCTCCATGGCCCCGCGGCCGACGGATGGCCGCGCTAGCGTGGAGGCAGGCATGAAGGCGGAGAGGCAGATCACGGGTGCACAGGCGGTTCCCCCCGCGGCGGCGGGCAGGAACGAGAGCGGGGCGAGCCTGCCGGTCTTGCCGCGCCGGCGCTATGGCTGGGCCGTGCTCGGATTTCTTGCCTGCGTGGCCCTGCCGACGGCGGCGGGCGGCTGGTACTGGTATCACGTCGCGGCGGATCGCTATGTGAGCGAACTGCGCTATGCCATCCGTGGCGGCGCGGGCGTCGAGCGGGCGGAGAGCGCGGCCGGCTCCCTGCTCACCGGGGCTGCTGGTGCCGGGCTCTCCGATGGGTTCATTCTCGAGGATTATCTCCGCTCTGAGGCCGCGCTCGTCGAGCTCGCAGAGCGGGTCCCGCTGCGCGAGATGCTGGGGCGCGATGGCGGCGATCCGATCCGCCGCTATGACCCGGCCCTGCCCGGTGCGGAGCTGATCGATTTCTGGAACGCCGCGCTCGAGGTGCGCTTCGATGTGCTGACCGGGATCACCTATCTCGGCATCAAGCTCTTCCGGCCCGAGGATAGCCGCGAGGTCGCGGAGGTTCTGGTCGAGATGCTCTCGGCGTTGGTCGACCGCCTCTCCGAGCAGCAGCAGAACGAGATGCTGGCCTATGTGAACGGAGAGTATGTGGAGGCCGAACGGCATCTGCGGGAGACGCTGGATGCCATCGAGGCCTTTCGCCGGCGCACGCTCACCGTCTCGCCGACGCGGGAGGCGGAGCTCAACAGCGCCACGATCGCGCAGCTGACGAGCGAGGTGACGGGTTTGCGCGTGCGGCTGCGCACGCTGCTCGAGACGGTGCCGAACTCGCCGCAGATCCCTCGGCTGCGCGAGCAGATCCAGTCGCTCGAGGCGCAGATCGCCAATACGCGGGCGGCTGTGGGGGGCGGCGCGGCCGTGACCGGCGCGGCGGGCGATGGGGCGCTCCCGCTCCAGCTGACCGATTTCGAGCGCTTGCAAAACGAGTATCAAATCGCCCTCGACAGCTTTATCGCGACGCTTGAGCTGCAGCAGACGGCGCAGGCGCGGGCCACGCTTGGCCGGGCGCATCTGGTCGTCTTCGTCCCGCCCCAGACCGCACGCATCGCAACGGCGCCGGATCGGGCGGTGGAGGTGCTCAAGATCGGGCTCGTGAGCCTCGTCCTGTGGATCATGGCGCGGGTTCTCCTGGCTTCACTCCGAACGCCTTGAGGAGCCGGGTGCCAAGCGCGCCGACGCGAGAGGGGGTCGCTGCCTCCCTCTCGGCTTTGGGCGCGGGCACGATGCCGTCGCGCTGTGCCCCAGCGCCGGCGCGAGGTTTGGCAGCGTTCGGTACGCGCACCGTGGGCGTTTTGGGGGTGGAGGCCGGCGCCGGACCCGCCCGCTCCGCCAGAACGGTTTCATGGATCGCAAGCGCCCGCCGGGCCGCGCCAAGCGCGTCCTCCCGGCCCTTGCGCGACTTTGCCGGAACGCCCATCACGCCCGTCGCCGTTCCTGCCGCCTTCTGAGGCGGTGTCTCGCGCTTGGGGTCAACACGCACCTGACCGCCAGCCTCCGTCCTCGGTGCCGGTGAAGGCGTCGCTGCGGGTTGGGCTGCAATGCGTGACACGTCGGCGCCTGGATGCGCAGCCGCGCTCGCAGGCCGGTTGCCCGCCGGCGGTGCGGCGCGTTCTCCGGTGCTGGTGCCCCCGTCCGCCTCCGAGCCCCCCGGGATCGGCGTGGTGGTCATCGCCCCTCGGCGCGGCTTTGGCAGAGGGAGTGGCGCCGGGGGAGGTGGTGGCACCGGCGCGCGCGCTGGAGATGGTGCGCGCGTGGCGGGGAAGAGGCGGCCAAAGGCTGGGGGAAGGGCCGTGATTTCGACCGCCCGCTCCGGAGCCTGGATGTGTGTGCCCCGCGTTGGCGCTGTGGCTGTCGCCACTGTTGCGCGACTAGCCGCTGGCGTTGCTGTCTTGGTGCGCTCCAGCTCTGGTGGATCCGGTGGAGCGGTCTCTTGGCCCGCTTTGCTGGGACGGGCGGCCCTTGTCTCGGCGCCGTCCGCCTTCTCCGCCGTGGCAGGCTCCGGGCCTGGTTGATCGGCTGCGCCATCCGGCAGTGCCGAGGACCCCTTCGCTGCCTTTTGCTCCCCCGCTGGCTTCTTCGCGCCATCCTGGACGGCCTGCTGGGCCAGCTTCTTCGGGGTCGCGGACCCGTGGCGACGCCCCGCAGGGCTCGGTTCCTCGTCGAAGTAGGCGATCGCGTCCTGCAGAGTGTCAATCGGGCGCAGCAGCCCGTTCTCAAGCGCGAGAATGCGGTCGGGGCCGATCGCGCGCAGCTGGCTCGCACCGGCGGTGAACCAAAGAACGCCGGCCTCGCGCCGGGCGCGCTCCAGGGCTGGCGCCAGCCTGAGACGCGCCGGTCCCGTCGGC
>JBCCLX010000329.1:0-5305 GCA_039026635.1 Pseudomonadota bacterium | reverse complement strand
GCTGGGGGGTCAAGGGGGGTCGGTCGGCATCGGGCGCGCGGGACCGGGCTAGCGCTCTACTAGCGTGGTTTCTTGAGGTAGACGTAGAGGGCGCCGCTGCCGCCGTGGCGGTGATGGGCTTCGAAGAGGCCGACGATCCGGCGGGCGTGCGGACCGCTGCGGAGCCAACGGGGGACGGCATCGCGCAGGACACCGCGTCCAGGTTCGAGCCAGGGCGCATCCTTTGGCGCGCGTCGGCCACCCTTGCCGGTGATCACCAGAACGCAGCGGTGACCATGGCGGCTTGCGTCGGCGATGAACCGGTCGAGGGCGGCGTGGGCGCGCTCGGCGGTCATCCCGTGAAGGTCGATGCGCGCATCGGGATCGCGGCTGCCGCGGCGCAGGCGCTCTGCGGTGCGGCGGTCGAGACCCGCTTCTGGACGGCCGACGGGCCGGGGCTGTGTGTCGCTGGCCCGTACCGATGTGGTGCTGCTCGGGCTACGCCCCTGAAAGAAGCCGTGCGGCGGGGCGGCCGCGGATGCTTTGGCGGCGATGGGGCGTGGGGGGGACGGGTGCTGGCGCGCGCTGTCTTGCGGCGACGCCGCGGGTTCTGCGACTGGCGCCCCTTGCGTTTTGCGAGGCGGAGGGTCGGGGGCGCCGCGGCTTGTCGTCCGCGCCACCGCGTGCCAGGCGGCGTGGTCATCCGCTGTGAGGCTGCGACGGCGCCGTCCACGGCTCATGGCGCGCTCAGGCCGTCGCTGCGGGCAGGATCCGGTGAACCCGGCCCGCCGTGTTGACCACTCCAGCCGCAGCCCCCGCCTCGGGCCCGCTCCCGAGGAAGAGATCGAAGCGGCCGGGACCCTTGATGGCGCTGCCTGTGTCCATGGCCATCCAGAGCGCGGCGGCTGGATAGTTCTTTGGCGGCACAGACGTCTCGATCCAGAGGAGACTGCCATAGGGATGAGCGCTGGGGTCGACCGCAACCGCGTGGCCGCTCGGCAGGGGTCGGCCCCAAGCGCCCTGTGGTCCTTCCGTCGGGTCCAGATCCCTACGCTCGGTGAAGAAGATATAGGCGGGGTTTCGGTTCATCATCGCGCGCCCGCGCTCGGCATCGGCGCGGAGCCAGGCGGCAATCCCATCGGCATGGGCGTCCGCGACAGGGATCAGGCCTTCGCGGCGCATGAGGCGGCCGATGGAGACATAGTCGTGTCCGTTCCGTCCGGCATAGCCGATGCGCACCATCGTCCCATCCTCGAGCTGAAGCCGGCCGGAGCCCTGGATCTGAAGAAAGAACAGGTCGACGGGATCGGCGAGCCAGAAGAGGGGCGCGCTGTATGAGGTAAGGGCACCACGCGTGATGGCGGCGCGGTCGGGGAAAGGGCCTGTCCAGCCCACGGGGGCGCTGAGGAGGGGGATCGGGAAAGCGGGTGACGCCCTGCGCCTCGCCTCGAGAACGGGTTCGAAATAGGCGGTGATCTTCACCAGATCGGCGCTGACGGGCTCGACCCGATGGGCCGCGGAGAAGGACCCTGCATCGGGCCAGCGCACCAGGGCCGGTAGAGCAGTTCGGGCGGCCTGATAAGCAGCCTCGGACCAGCCGGGGAGATGCTCCGGCCGCAGCTTGTCATCGCCGGGCGCGCAAGCGCTCACAGCCAGGCAACCGGCGCCGAGAAGCAAGCGACGGCGCGGGAGCCGGGAAGACGCAGGGATCGATGCCAGCGGACGCGCCTGACGCTCGGCCAGCCGAGCGTCTTTGGCCACGTCACTCTCCAGTGGCGGTCAGGAGCCAGTTGGGGTTCGGCGCCCCCATCACGCGGCTGAAGGTCCAAACATCGGTCTGACGGCGGATCTCGTTCGGATCGCCCTCGACGATGCGGTTCTCACTGTCGCGCACTGCCGTGATCAGCTCGCCGGTGAAGCGCAGCGTGACATCGGCCTCGCTCGTCTCCTGGTCGAAGGTCACGGTTTCGACGCGGATATCGCGCACGCCGATAAAGCGGGCCTCCACCGTCAGCCCTTCGGCCTCTCGCTCATCGATCACGCCGACGAAGGCGCTATAGACATCGGGTGCCAGCAGATCGCGGAGAAGATCGCGATCCCCCTCCTCATAGGCCATCAGCACCATTTCATAGGCCTGACGCGCCCCGCCCATGAACTCATCGAGGGAGAAGTCCGGCTCGGTCGCGCGCATGGCGGCGACGGCCTCCCGCGTCTCCGGCGGCAGGCTCATGTCGTCCACATGGACATCCGGTACAGGCTCGACCACCGGCTCCTGCCCCTCGGCGTCGGTATCGACCGGGCGCGGCCCGCGGGGGCGCATCTGCTCAGGCGGGGCTTCATACCCGGTCCGCGTGCCGATCACGCTGCGCAGGCGATAGAGGATGAAGGCGGCGACGGCGCCGAGAATGAGGAGTTCGACCAATTGCGTGCTCATCGGATGCTTCGGGTTCCCTCGGTTGGCGCGTCACATGTCACGTAGGTGGAGGGGCAGTTGTGGCGACCCTGCCAGCCGCCCTTATGTAAGCGGGGCGTGGGCGCGAGTCCACGAACGAGGCGCCCGATAAGCGGGATGGCCCCATCTGGCGGAGGTTCGATGCTGCTTTTCGTCCTTTTTCTCGTCGTCCCGCTGATCGAGATCGGCCTGTTTATCGCTGTGGGGCAAGAGATCGGTCTCTGGCCGACGTTGGCAACCGTGGTGGCGACGGCAGTTTTGGGCACGATCTTGCTGCGGATCCAAGGCATTGCGGCACTGCGGCGCCTGCAAGAGACGCTGAACCGTGGAGAGAACCCGGGCGGTCCCTTGGCGCATGGCGCGCTGATCCTGGTGGCAGGTGTTGTGCTGCTGACGCCGGGGTTCTTCACCGATGCGGTCGGCTTTCTGCTGCTGATCCCGCCCGTTCGCCAAGCGCTCATCACGCATTATGCCGCACGTGTGGTGGTCATGGCCGCGGGGGGAGGGGCGCAAAAGGGCGGCCCAGGCCCCGTTCATCGCGACCGAAAGGGTAATGCGACCATCGATGGCGATTTTGTCGTTGAGGAAGCCCCCGGCGATGGGGACAGCCCCTGGCGCGATCCCGATCCGACCGAGCGCCGCTGATGCGCCTTGCCGAGGGGTCCTGCTGACGGGGTTGGAGCGCCCTAAGCGATCTGCTAGGTGCCGCCCAGCACGACAAAACGGCGCCGCGGGCGCCCGGCAAAGCGAGGGATGTGACGATGACGGGTATCGATCAAGGAGCGGCGGGCGCCCAGCCGCAGGTGCAGCCAACCGTAAAACTCCTCGGCCATTTCACGCGTGATCTGAGCTTTGAGAATGTCGGCGCCATTGAGGGGACCCAGGCGGACGGTCAGCCCGAGATCAATGTGACCGTCAACCTCGAAGCCAACAACGTCGGCGAGAACCGCTATCAGTCGATCATGAAGATCAATGCCACGGCGAAGACCGCGACGAGCACGCGCTTTGCTGTGGAGGTCGAGTACTGTGGGATCTTCGAGCTGCAGAACGTGCAGCAGGAGCATGTTCACCCCTTCGTCTTCATCGAATGCCCGCGGCAGCTTTTCCCCTTTGCCCGCCGCGTGGTCTCGGATGTGACCCGCGATGGCGGTTTCCCGCCGCTGATGCTCGACACCGTCGATTTCGCCGCGCTCTACAAGCAGCGGATCGAGCAGATGCGTGCCCAGCAGGCGGCCGAGCAGGCCCCGACGGAGACACCGACGACCTGAGGGTTGTGCGGAGGCGCAGCGCTCTGAAGAGGCGAGAGCCAGGTTAGGAGCGGCGCCAGAGCGCCCCTTCGCCGAGGCTTTCGACAAAGGCCGCGTGGGCCGCTCGCTCTTCCTCGGTGAGGCGAGGGGCGAGCGGGGCGCGGCGCTCTCGGGGGCCGTGGGTCTGTATCGTCTTGCTGCCTCCGCGCCCTGCCCCGTTGTCCAGGGTAAGCCCCTGCTGGCGGCCTCCCAGCAGCTCAAGATAGACATCCGCCAAAAGCTCGCTGTCGAGCAGTGCGCCGTGCTTCACCCGCGCGCTGGCGTCGACGCCGAAGCGCTTGCAGAGCGCATCGAGCGAGGCTTGAGCACCGGGAAAGCGCTTGCGGGCGATGGTCACGGTGTCGACAGCGCGCGCGTCGGGCAGCAGCGGCAGCCCAAGACGGGCGAACTCACCATTGATCATGCCCATGTCGAAGGCCGCATTGTGGATCACGAGCGGGGCCTCGCCGATAAAGGCCAAGAACCGGTCAGCGATAGCTCGGAACGACGGCTTATCGGCCAAAAAGGCATCGCCGAGCCCATGGATGCGGAAAGCCTCCTCCGGCATGGGCCTACCGGGATTGATGTAGACGTGGAAGTCTTCACCGGTACGCAGGTGATTGACGAGCTCGACGGCCCCGATCTCGACAATCCGATCCTCGCGCGGATCGAGACCCGTCGTCTCCGTGTCGAGCACGATCTCACGCATGAATGCCCTCCGCTTTCAGGATCTGTCGAACTTGCGCACGGGCGCCATCAAAACCCTGATCCGTGTCGATGATGTAGTCCGCCCGCAGCCGTTTTTCGCTGTCCGGGAGTTGGCGGGCAAGAATGCGGTCGAGATCAGCCTCCGTCATCGTACCCCGCGCCAGAACGCGCGCGCGCTGCACCGCTTCGGGCGCACTGACGACGATGACACGGTCCACCGTCCCCTCAGCACCGGTCTCAAAGAGCAGCGGGATATCGAGCAGAACCGCTGGGGCGCCTTGCGTCGCTTTTTCCTGGAGAACCCGTGCTCGATCGGCTGCCACCAGGGGATGAACGGCAGCCTCCACCCTTTTGAGGAGCGACGGGTCGGCAGCCAGAGCGGTCTTGAGCACCATCCGGTCCACGCCGCCGGTCTCGCTGATCGCTGCTGGGACGAGGGGGCGGAGCGCCGCGGCGCCAGTCCCGCCAGGGCCATAGATTCTATGCACCGTTGCATCTGCATCCCAGACGGGAACACCGGCTTCAGCAAACATCTCGGCCGTGGTCGACTTGCCCATGCCGATCGAGCCCGTCAGGCCGAACCGGATCATGCGAGCGCGGCCGCGCGCAGCTCTGCGTCGACAACCGGGTCCGTGCCGAACCAAAGGCGAAATCCGGGCCGCGCCTGATGCAGCAACATCCCGAGCCCGTCGACGCAATGCGCGCCATGGGATCGCGCATCAGCCAGGAGCTGGGTCTCCAGCGGTGCATAGACGATATCATTCACGACCGCTGTGGTTGGCAGCGCATCGAGACGCAGCTCCAGTGGCGCCTTGCCGGTCATGCCCAGAACGGTGGTGTTGACGAGCAGTGCGGCCCCATCCAGCGCCGCCTCACGATC
>JBCCLX010000328.1:0-5321 GCA_039026635.1 Pseudomonadota bacterium | reverse complement strand
GCTCTGCTGCGCCCGCAGATCCGAGATGAGCCGGCCAAGCGCGATCTGCTCCCAGTGGTCCGAGATCGCGGCTGCGGCCTTGGCGCTGGGCGAGGGGGGCTGTGGGGCCGATGCGGTCTCGACCTGGGCCTCGGCCAAGGCGGAGGATGCGGCCCGGGCGGATAAGTTGATGGCCGAGTTCCGGAGCGGTGCGGGCCTGACGGTCGCCAAGCTGGCGGTGGCGGCCTCGCAGTTCCGCACGGTCGTCGCCGGAGGGGGGGCGAGCTGATCACCGCGCCGCCGGTAGGTTCTGGGGTGGGTTTTCGGGCGGTTTTTTTGGGGCGGGCTGACGGCCGCCCCGGCTTCGCGGGCTGGCGCCCGCTCAGCGGCCCGCCCGCCAGCCACGCCCCTTTGGGGCTGTCCGGGTTGCAGGGGGGTGGGGTGCTAGAGCGAGGCTGCCGGGCGAGCGCGGGCCGCTGCGCGTCTTGAGAGCCGGCGTTGGCAGATCAAGGGGTGCGGCGGCGCAGGAGCAGGAGCGTGGCGAGGCCCGCGAGGGCGAGTGGGAGCCCCGCGGGGAGCGGGATCGGCTCGACAAAGCGCGTCTCGATCCCGTCGATCGCCACGGTCCCGCCCGTGTTCAGCCAGACCTCGACGGTGAGCGCGAAGAGATTAGTGAAATCCGTGGGCGTTGCGCCGACGGAGAACGCCGAGAAGGGCACCGAGAAGGTCGTGCCGCTGGCACTCGCATCTAGGTTGAACGTTCGATCGGTGGCAGCAGTCTCGGAGAAGACATCGATGACAAGCGCGAAGGGGGCGGTCGCGGTGGCGATGCTGATGTCGAGTTGGTTCTCGCCGCTGGGGGAGAGATTGGCCAAGTCGAAGAAGGTGTCGTAGGAGACGCGGCCCAAACCGGGGTTCACGGCGCTGGTCGTCGTCGTCGTCCAGGCGCCGCCCAAGATCTGTGTCGTGGTGGTCGCGGGCACGGTCGTATTGCTCGTGCCGTCGGTCGTGGCGGAGATGCTGCGGCTCTCGAAGGCGGGATAGGAGGGGCTTCCGCCTTGAGTTTCCACACCGCTGAAGGCAGGGCTTGGCGCCGGGCCCGCGGGGATCGTTGCGGTGCGCACGGAGGTGTTTCGCGAGAAGTCGTCCACCGTGACGGCGCCGGCCTGGGCGGCAGCGAGCGCCAGGGCGGTTGCAACAACGATCGGCTTCATGGGCCCCTCCACATGCATTCCCCAGGCGTCAGCCTGCGCGTCTGGATGCGCGGGATCAAGCGATCCGTGGCGATTGATACACGCTTAGGCTGCACGGTGTGGCGCGGGATGCTCAGCGACGGGGCGGTCAGCGGGGCAGGAGATCGGCGAATTCGGCGAAGACGGCGCCATAGGTGTCGCGCTTGAAGGGGACGATTCGGCTGATCAGCTCGTCCGGTGCCATCCAGGTCCAGGTGCGGAACTCCTGCTCATGGGCATCGAGGCGGATCTCGTCGTCGATCCCGAGAAAGCGGAGCGCGAACCAGCGCTGGGTTTGGCCGCGATAGCGTCCCTTCCAGAGGCGCGGGACGAGATGGGTGGGCAGGTCGTACTCGTGCCAGCGGTCGCTTTCGCGCAGGATCTCGACGCGCTCGGGCGCGATGCCGGTCTCTTCTGTGAGCTCGCGCAGCGCCGCCTCGCGCGGGCTCTCGCCCTTGTCGATACCTCCCTGGGGCATCTGCCAGGCGTCCGCGTGATTGTCGACGCGCTGGCCGGCGAAGATATGGCCGCGGCCGTCGAGCAGCATGAGGCCGACGCAGGGTCGATAGGGCAGGGCTTCGATCTCGGCGATGGTGAGCGCGCGGGTCATGGGGTCACCGATCTCATGCGTAAGCCCCGCGGTGGACCCGCGGGGCTGTTCTGGGGACGGGCGCGGGCCTGGCATGCACCGGGCATGCACCGGGCCCTCGCCTGTCGCTGGGGCTCAGCGCTCGGCGCTGCGATCGTAGACGGCGAGGCCGGTCAGCAGATCGAGGGCATAGGCGAGTTGGAAGTCCTCTGCCCGAAGCTTGGCCGTGGCCTCATGGCGGGCGCGCTCGGCGTCGAGCTGCTCACGCTCGCTATCGGAGAGCGCGTTCTCGAGGCTGCCCCGCAGATCCGCCTCGGAGCGCGAGCGGCGGGCGGCTTCCTCGCCATTGGTCTCGATGCGACGCTCTTCGACCAGGATGTCGGGCTCGATGCCGAGGGCTTGGATCGAACGGCCGGACGGCGTGTAGTAGCGCGCCGTCGTGAGCTTGATCGCGCCGTTCTCGCCGAGGCGCATGATGGTCTGAACCGAGCCTTTGCCGAAGGATTTGGCGCCCACGACGATGGCGCGGCGATGATCCTGCAGCGCGCCGGCAACGATCTCTGAAGCCGAGGCCGAGCCCTCATTGATGAGCACCACCAGGGGCTTACCGTCGGCCAGATCGCCGGGGCGGGCGTTGACACGGTCGGCCCCGTCAAGATCGCGCCCGCGGGTCGATACGATCTCGCCCGTCTCGAGGAAGGCGTCCGAGACCTCAATGGCTTGGGAGAGCAGCCCGCCCGGGTTGTTGCGCAGATCGATCACATAGCCGGCGAGCTCATCCTCACCGATCTCTTCGCGTAGCTCTTCGATCCCCTCGGCGAGGTTCTTGGAGGTCTGCTCGTTGAAGGTGGTGATGCGCAGCACGCCCACATTGCCCTCGCGGCGCGCGCGCACGGCGCGGATGCGGATCGTGTCGCGGGTGATCTCGATGTCGAAGGGCTCCTCAGCACCCTCGCGGCTAACCGTGATCACGATGGTCGAGCCGACGGGGCCACGCATCTGATCGACCGCATCCGAGAGGGAGAGGCCGAGCACGCTCTCGCCATCGATATGGGTGATGAAGTCCCCGGCCTCGACGCCGGCCTCCGCGGCGGGGGTGTCGTCGATGGGGGCGACGACTTTGACGAAGCCGTTCTCCATGGTGACCTCGATGCCGAGGCCGCCGAACTCACCCTTGGTCTGCTCGCGCACATCCGCGAAATTCTCGGGCGGCAGATAGGAGGAGTGGGGGTCGAGCGAGGCCAGCATGCCGTTGATGGCGGCCTCGATCAGCTGCTGCTCGTCCACGTCCTCGACATAGGCGCCACGGACCCGTTCGAAGATATCGCCGAAGAGGTCGAGGTACTCGTAGGTCGAGCGCGCGTCCTCCTGTGCCTTGGTCTGGGCCACAAGCTGCGGGATCACCGCTCCGATGGCGGCGCCGGCCAGCAGCGCTAGAAGTGTTTTCCGCATCTCGTTCTCGTCCGTCCTCATGGGCGCGCGGCGGCGCGATCGCTTTTGGTAAACCAAGGGGCCGGATCGACCGGGACCCCTTCCTGCCGCACTTCGATGTATAAACCGGCTTCCACGATGAGGTCACTCCCACCGTTTTGTTCAAGTAAATTCTGGGTCAAGTCGGGCAAGGGGGCCTGCGGCGCATCGGCTCGGGCCTCTGGGGCGGGGCTGTCTGCGCCAGGGCTGGGCGCGAATTGCGTGTTTTGGGGCAGGGGGCCGCCCATATCGCCCAGCCGTTCGCCGCGCAGGACGGTCTCGCCCACGGTGCGATCGATATGGCCGAGGCCCGCGAGCGTGATCAGCCAGCCGGGTTCGGGCTCGAGGATCGCGACGAGACCGTAGCCAGGCAGGGGGCCGGCATAGCGCAGCGTCGCGTCGACCGGGGTTTGGACCTCGGCGAAGGCCTCTGCGGTCACGGTGATGCCTGCGCCGGGATTGCCCCAAGGGTCGGCGTCGCCGAAGCCTGCGCTGATGCGACCGCGCACGGGCAGCGCGAGGCGGCCACGCCGCTCTTCGAAGCCGGGCGCGGCGGGGACTTCGCCGAGGAGGCGTTCGAGCGTCTCCGCCAGCTGGCCGAGGCTCTCGGCATTGCGTGCGGCATTGCGCGCCTGGGCGGCGACGAGGCGCTGGGGCGGCAGGCTGGCGCGGCGCTCCTCGAGCGCGATGGCGGTTTCGGCGCGCAGGGCCTGGAGCTCGGAGAGCGCGGCGGTGGCGCCGTCGCGCGCGCTGGCCTCGGCCGCGCGGATCTGGCGCAGCCGGTCGAGCTCGGCGGCCAGCGCCGTGCGCCGTTCTTCGAGGGCGGGGGCGACGGCGGCCATCAGCATCGCGGCGCGAGCGGCGCGGACGGGCCCGCCGGGATAGGCGAAGAGCGCGCTGCGCGGAGCGCTGTTGAAGGACTGCAGAAGCGCCACCAGCTCGCCGATCCGATCCCGCTCAGCCGCGATCCCGGCCGTCAGATCCTGGGCCCGGCGGGCGAGAAGGCGCGCGGCCCCGCGATAGGCCGCGAGCGCGCTCTCCTGTGCGCGCACGGCCTCGCCCAGGGCCGCCAGCCGGGCCCGGCCCTGTCCCGACCGTTCGAGCGCCGTCGTCGCCGCCTCAAGCGCCCGGCGTGCGTTTTCGAGGAGATCGGCCGCGCTGTCGGGCCGGACCGGCGGCGTCGGTGTGCTGGGTGGTGAACTGGTCTGGGCGCTGGCTGGCGGGGCGAGGGCCAGGATCAGCGTGAATGCGAGGATCGTGAACCAGGGGCGCCGTTGTCCGTCTCTGCACCCGTCTCTGCGCCCACCTGTGCGCTGGGCCGAGCAGGGATCCGGGTGACGGGACAGCGAGCGGCCATGGATCGCGGACTGCGCCGGCCGCATGCCCCCTCGCCCTTCCTGCTCACCCGACCTCATGGCGCGAGTGTTGCGCCAAGGCTCCATGTCCACAAGAGGCATCGCACAAGGAGGCCATCGCGCACGGAAGCACTGCGAAAGCGGCCTGCCCCGCGTTTAGGCGCCGTCGTCGCTTGGGCGGAGCAGCGAGCGGCCGGTCATGGCGGCCGGCTGAGGCAGGCCGAGCAGCGCGAGCAGCGTCGGCGCCAGATCGGCAAGCCCGCCCTCAGCTAGACGGCGTTCTTCTTCAGCGCGACCTGTGGGGCTGCGGCCCGTGGGTTCGGGCCGCTCAACCAGGATGACGGGCACGCGATTGAGGGTGTGCGCCGTATGCGGCCCGCCTGTCTCTGGGTCGATCATCTGCTCGCAATTGCCATGGTCGGCGGTGACGATCATGGCGCCGCCCACCTCCTCGAGCGCGTCGAGCGCCTGGCCGAGCCCGCGGTCCACTGCCTCGCAGGCGGCGATGGCGGCGGGGATGCTGCCCGTATGGCCCACCATATCGGGATTGGCGAAGTTGACGACGATGAGGTCTATCCGCGCGCGTATCGCCTCGGTCAGAACGGTGGCGACCTCCTCGGCGGCCATCTCGGGGGCGAGATCATAGGTGCGCACTTTGGGGCTTGGCGCCATATGGCGGCGCTCGCCCGGCTTCTC
>JBCCLX010000327.1:0-5327 GCA_039026635.1 Pseudomonadota bacterium | reverse complement strand
GTTGGCGCCCGCGCCGCGTCGCCGATATCGGGGCCGGAACGGGCGTGCTCGCCATGGGGGCGGCCAAGCTCTGGCGCGTGCCGGCGGTGGCGGCCGATATCGATGCGGTGGCGACGGCCACGGCACGCGCGAATGTGGCGGTCAACTGTGTGGCCGATTGCGTGCGGACGCTGACGGGTCCCGGTTTTCGACACCCTGAGATCCGGCGTACCGCGCCCTATGATTTGGTGCTCGCCAACATCCTGGCCGCGCCGCTCAAGCGCCTGGCGCCCGACATGCGGCGCCATCTTGCGCCGGGCGGGCGGGCGATCCTGTCGGGACTGTTGAACGTGCAGGCACCCGGGGTCCTGGCGGTCTATCGCAGCCACGGCTTTGTTCCGTGCGACCGGGTTGTGATCGGGGAGTGGACCAGCCTCCTACTCAAGCGCGCGTGACCGGCGCCCAAAAGAAATGGGGCGCCGTCCTTCTGGACGACGCCCCTTGGCGGACCGCGCCTGCCGCAGCGGCCTGGTGGGGCCGCGCGGCGAGGGCGGTGTCAGAAGCGGCCGCTCTCGAAGAGCTCGATGTCCATCGGCAGGACGCCGATGTCCTCAAGCTGGCGCGGCGACAGAGCGCGCAGCTCGGCGGCGGTGCGACGCGCGGCAATCTGGGTCGCGAAGCGGACGCGGATCTCGTCGAAGACCGAGACGATGCGGTGAACGGTGATGGCACCGAAGGGGGCGGTGGTGTTGGCAGTCGTGTTCATGGTCAGGCTCCTCAAAAGCGTTGGCGCGGTGGCCGGTTCGTACCGGCGATGTGACTGATTTGGATTGCCTAACCCTTAAGCACAAATGCCGTAAGCGCATGACTTCTATGTGCTTTCTGCATGGCTCAAAACGCAGGCAGAATTTGCGACGGCGCGTGTCCGGATTGCGACATTCTACGGTGTTTTTGGCATTTCGCTTTCGTTTCGTTCTCGCTTCGTGCTAGCGATTGCCGCAGAGCAGAACGAAAAAAATGCGTCGGGCTCACCCGGGAGCCCAACCCCCGGTCTCACTCCGGGTCTCACTCTGGGGCATGGAGGTCAAAGATGCGCGTGATCGGCTTCGATCCGGGGCTGACCCGCACGGGCTGGGGCGTGGTCGAGGTCCACGGCAGCCGACTCATTCATATCGCCAATGGCAGCTGCACCTCCGGCTCCGGCGCGCTGGCTGAGCGCCTCTGCCGGCTGCATGCCGCCATCGCCGCCGTCATCGCGGCGCATGCCCCGGAGACGGCGGCCGTCGAGCACACTTTCGTCAACAAGGATGCGGCCGGCACGCTGAAGCTCGGCCAGGCCCGTGCGATGGCGTTGCTCGCGCCGGCCCAGGCGGGGCTCGAGGTGGCCGAATATGCACCCAATGCCGTCAAGAAGGCCGTCGTCGGCGTCGGCCATGCGCAGAAGGATCAGATCGGCCATATGGTGCGCCGCCTGCTGCCGGGCGCGGTGATCGAGGGGCCAGACGCGGCCGATGCGCTGGCCGTCGCCATCTGCCATGCCTGGGCGGCGGGCAGCGCGGCCCGGCGCAACGCCGCGCTGATGGCCGCCCGATGATCGGCAAGCTCGCAGGCCGCGTCGATTACGTCGCCGAAGACCATGCGCTGATCGACACGGGCGGTGTGGGCTATGTCGTCTTCTGCGCCCCGGCCACGCTCGCGCGACTGGCGCCGGGCGAAGGGGCGGCCCTCTACACCGATCTGGTCGTGCGCGAAGATCTGCTGCAGCTCTTCGGTTTCGCGAGCCTCGCCGAGCGTGACTGGCACCGTCTGCTGACCTCTGTGCAAGGAGTGGGCGCGCGCGTCTCCCTCGGCATCCTGGGCGCGCTGGGGGCCGACGGCATCGCCCGCGCCATCGCGCTCGAGGACGCGACAGCCGTGCGGCGCGCCCCGGGCGTCGGCCCGAAGCTCGCGGCTCGCATCGTCAACGAGCTCAAAGGAAAGGCGCCGGACAGCCAGGGGCGCCGCGTCGCGGGTTCTGCAGCACCCACAGCCGCTCCGGCGCCCCCTCCGGCAGACGCACCCGCGCCGCCGCCCGTGGCAGCCGTTACTCCGCCTCTGAACGGACCGGAGGGCAGCGCTGAGGCCACGGCCGATGCCCTCTCCGCCCTGCAAAACCTCGGCTACGAGCGCGCGGAGGCTCTGCGTGCCGTTCATGAGGCGCGCGATGAGGTGCCCGAGGCGAGCGTCCCCGCCCTCATCCGCGCGGCGCTCCGCCGGCTCGCCCCGCCGCAATCCTGACGCGACCCAAGGCCCGCCATGACCGCCGATCCGCCGCCAGACACAAGCCCAGACCTGCGTGCCGAGAGCCAGCCCGACGACCCGGCCGGCCGCGCGCTCCGCCCCGAGCGGCTCGCCGATTTCACTGGTCAGCCTGCCGCCCGCGCCAATCTGGCGGTCTTTATCGAGGCCGCGCGCCGCCGCGGCGATGCCATGGACCACCTGCTGCTCTACGGCCCCCCGGGCCTCGGCAAGACCACGCTGGCCCAGATCGTCGCGCGCGAGCTTGGCGTCAGCTTCCGGATGACCTCGGGCCCGGTGCTGGCGAAACCCGGCGACCTCGCCGCCGTCCTCACCAATCTCGAGGCCCGCGACGTCCTCTTCATCGACGAGATCCACCGCCTCTCCCCGGTCGTCGAAGAGATCCTCTACCCCGCGCTCGAGGACTTCGAGCTCGACCTCGTGATCGGCGAGGGCCCGGCGGCGCGGACGGTGCGGATCGACCTTCAACCCTTCACGCTCATCGGCGCCACCACGCGCCTCGGCCTCCTGACGACGCCACTGCGGGACCGTTTCGGCATCCCCACGCGGCTCGAGTTCTACAGCCATGAGGACCTCGCCAAGATCGTCGGCCGGGCGGCAGGGCTCATGGGGCTGGCGGCAGAGCCCGACGGGATCATGGAGATCGCCCGGCGCGCCCGCGGCACCCCGCGCATCGCGGGCCGGCTGCTGCGCCGCGTCGCCGATTTTGCGCTGGTCGAGACCGACGGGCGGCTCGACCGGGCGCTGGCGGACCGCGCGCTCGCCCGCCTCGGTGTCGATACCCTGGGCCTCGACGGTGCGGACCGGCGCTATCTGGGCGCCATGGCGGAGCATTACGGTGGCGGGCCCGTGGGCGTCGAAACCCTGGCCGCGGTGCTGTCCGAGGCGCGCGACGCCATCGAGGAGGTGATCGAGCCCTTCCTCCTGCAAGCAGGCCTTGTCGCCCGCACCCCCCGCGGCCGCGTCCTCACCGAAGCCGCCTGGCGCCACCTGGGCCTTACGCCCCCCAAAGCGCCCGGCCGCGACACCCCCCAGGCTGGACTCTTCGAGGACTGACCGCGACGCTGACGCCATTACCCGCTGCGTGCCCCGCCCGATTGCGAAAGCCCCATTACATGAAACCCACCACCCGCGCCGAAGCCCAAATCCTCGCCGATCTCCCAAATGGCCGGTTCATTGTCCTCGGCGACCTGCCCGACCCCAACGCAGGCCCCGAGCGCCAAACCCGCGCCAGCTTCATCCGCGCCCTCGCCCTGGGCCTCGACGGCGCCCAACCCCTCCCGCCCCAGGGCCTCCAGATCGCCGGCGCCTTGATCCAGAGCGATGGCATCGCAGACCCCTACGGCGGCACCCCCGGCCTCGACCTCGAAGGCGCCACCCTCCCCACCGACCTCGCCCTGATGCACTGCCGCTTCCAGCACCCCCCGCGCCTCCGAAACACCCGCCTGCAGTCGCTGTTCCTCAACGGCTCCGACCTCCCCGGACTCGAAGCCGACGGGCTGGAGGCGCGCGGCAACGTGTTTCTGCGCAGTGCGACGGCCACGGGCGAGATCCGGCTGCCGGGCGCGAAGCTCGGCGGCGATCTCTCCTGTGTCGATGCCCGGTTCACCAACACCGATGGCCGGGCTCTGACCGCGGACGGGTTGGAGGCGCGCGGCTACGTGTTTCTGCGCAGGGTGAAGGCCACGGGCGAGATCCGGCTTTTGCGCGTGAAGCTCGGCAGCGGTCTCGACTGCGACGATGCCCGTTTCTCCAACACCGATGGCCCGGCTCTCTTTGCTGATGGGCTGGAGGCGCGCGGCGACGTGTTTCTGCGCAGGGCGACGGCCACGGGCGAGATCCGGCTTCCGGGCGTGAAGCTCGGTGGCAATCTCTCCTGCGACGATGCCCGCTTCTCCAACACCGATGGCCCGGCTCTCAGCGCGGACCGGCTGGAGGCGCGCGGCGGCGTGTTTCTGCGCAGGGTCGCGACTATGGGTGAGATCCGGCTTCTGGGCGCGAAGCTCGGCGGCAATCTCTCCTGCGTTGGTGCTCGGTTCTCTGCGTCGAAGGGGAAAGCGCTCGACGCCAGCGGCGCGGTAGTGGAGGGGGCGTTCTTTCTGCGCGACGAGGTGGAGGTTTCGGGGCCGTTCAACCTGACGGCATCGTCTTTTGGCGCGATCGATGACGATCCGGCGTGCTGGCCGGAGGCAGGGAACCTGGCTTTAGATCGCTGCGTCTATGGGGCTTTCACGGGACAGGGGGTCAGTGGGGCTGAGCGGATCGATTGGCTGTCCCGCCAAGATCCGGCCAGATGGAACAGTGACTTCTGGCCGCAGCCCTATGAGCAATGTGCGCGGGTGTTGCGCGAGATGGGGCATCGGTTGGATGCCCGGATGGTGCTGATCGAGAAGGAGCGCTTGCAGCGGCGCTATGGGCGTGCCGTGCTTGCCACCAAGCTCGACGCCGCGCGCCATGCCCGTGCCATCGACCGCTCTGTGGCAGAGAAACTTCAGAGTGTGATCGAGACGGCCGACGAGCGACTGAGCGTGATCCGATCCGGCAACCGACGTCTCGGAACGTACTTTCTGGAAGGTGTGAAGCGCGCGCGGCGTGTCCGGTGGAAGAAGCCTGGTTCGGAGGCGGGGGCGCAGAGGTTGGAGATCGACGCGGAGCGGCGAGCCGCGCTTCGAAATCCAGTGCTGCCGGTGACGGAGGCGATTGTCCGGCTCTGGTGCCTGTTGCTCTATCGGCGGCTGTGGGATCGGGTGCTGGGGGCTGTCGTCGGCTATGGGCATCGGCCGCAGTTGGCCCTCGTTTGGGCATTTGGATTCTGGGCGCTCGGGGCCGGCGTTTTTGCGAGCCTCGAGGGGCGGGATGCGATGATGCCGAACAATCCCTTCATCCTGCGCTCGGCCGAATGGGTGCGCTGTTCGGCGCCCCTGGACGCGCCGCTCGCGCTCGCCGCCGTCGACCGCAAGGGTGCGGCTGTTAAGACCACCGGGTTGCGCGGGGATGAGCGGGTGCTCGATTGTTTTGCGCGCCAGGCGGAGGGGGCGTCCTATCCCGGC
>JBCCLX010000326.1:0-5338 GCA_039026635.1 Pseudomonadota bacterium | reverse complement strand
TCATTTGCATGTAACAGTTAGAATGAGAACGGTTCGCAGGTAAGTCAAGGGTAATCACGTCGCCCCCTTGCACTCTCACCGCCCGGGCGTCACACCGGCGGCGAGGAGGACGGGCGATGGTCGACGACGCAGATCGAGCGGGAGCGGCACAGGCTGCGGCGGCGAAGGCGGCGACGGCACAGGTCGGTGCGACGCAAGCGGAGGACGACGCTGCCGAGGCGCTGGCCAAGGCGATGGAAGATGCCCTGCGCTCGGAAGGCGTGCGGCTGACCCGACAGCGCCTCGCACTCCTGCATGTGCTCAGCGCCGCCGACGATCATCCGGATGCCAACGAGTTGCACCGCCGTGTCCAGGAGGTCGACGACACGGTTTCGCTCGCGACCGTCTATCGCACGCTCTCAGTGCTCGAGACCAAGGGCGTGGTGCAGCGCCATGCCTTCGAAGGCGCGCCCGCCCGTTTCGAGACCGCCGATGCCCCGCATCACGACCACATCATCGATCTCGATAGTCGCGAGGTGATCGAGTTCACGAGCCCCGAGATCGAGCGGCTGCAAAAAGAGATCGCCCGCAAACACGGCTACGAGGTGATCAGCCACCGCCTCGAGCTCTACTGCCGCAAGCGCGACAGGGAGAGCTGACGTTCGCCCAAGCAGTCAGGCGCGGCGCCGCCGACAAAGCCCCAGACCCAGAACCCCAGCCAACAGCATCGGCAGCGCCGGTGGCACCGGGATCACGGCGGTAGGCGTTAATAGGAAGGCTTCTCTGAACCCGCTGGGCCCTATGCCGGTACCCGCGATCTGTCCGCTGCTATTGATATCCCAAGCCTCGGTGAGGACCCAGCCAGCGGCCGTGTCGATCAAGTCGTTCAGGTCCTGCAATCCATGCACCCCATCCCAGAGGAACGCTCTATTTCCGCTGGTCGCACTGCTGCGACCGACGATCTGGCCCTGATCGTTGATCCCAAAAGCTAAGCTGAGATCGTCGCCGCCTGGCAGGTCGCCCAGATCCTGCATGCCGCCGCTTTCAGTCCAGCGAAAGGCACGGTTGCCGGTCGAGGCGCCGCTCCATCCGGCCACGTCGCCGTTCTCGTTGATTGCGTAGGCAAAGCTTAGATCTTCGCCGCCCGGCAGATCGCCAAGATCCTGCATGCCATCGCTCTCGGTCCAGCGAATGGCTCGGATCCCGGTCGAAGCGCCGCTCCATCCGGCCACATCGCCGCGGTCGTTGATACCGAAGGCTTGGCTGGAGTTGCTGCCCCCGGGGAGTTCTCCGAGATCCTGCAAGCCAACGCCCTCGGTCCAACGAAACGCTCGGTTTCCGGTTAACGCGCTGCTGTAACCCGCGATCTGGCCGCTTTGGTTGATCCTGTAGCTAAGACTGAAGTTGCTGCCGCCCGGCAGATCGCCGAGGTCTTGCATGCCCCCGCTCTCGGTCCACCTGAAGGCGCGAAAACCGGTTGAGGCAAGACTGAATCCTGCAACCTCGCCCCGATCATTGATGCCCCAACCTTCGCTGAAATCGTTGCCGCCAGGCAGATCTCCCAGGTCCTGCATCCCCCCGCTTTCGGTCCATCTGAAAGCGCGGTCGCCCGTGGTCGCTCGACTTCGGCCGGTGACTTGGCCGTTGTCGCTCACACCGAATGCCTGGCTGAAACTGCCCCCACCCGGCAGATCGCCGAGGCCCAAGACCGTGTACATCGTGGTTGCGTGAGCACCGCTCGCGATGGAGCAAATCAGGGCCGTGTGCAAAGCGGCTGTCTTGAAAAAGCGCATGACCGTAAACCCTCGAACGTCTCGCACCGACGCCACAAATAGATAACGTAAGGTTAACGCGTCTTCACTCTTAAATCCACAAAAGGTTCCTGCATTGGGCTGAGGGCCGTGAAAACCAGTCGGGCCCCACGGCGCAGGGGCCGGACCGGTCCATGCAGACAGGCTTCCTAGACCCGCGCTTGGCGGCGGCGGAGGGCGCTGGCGGCTTCGGAGCGGGTGATGGCGTCGTCGAGGCGGGTGACGCCCATTGTCTCGAGGGCGGGGATCATCGCGGCCAGGACATGGGCGGTGACGCGGGCGTCGGAGAGGGCCGTGTGCCGTCCGCCATCTTCGAAATCGAGGGCAAAGCGCTCGGCCAGCGCATCGAGCCGGTGATCCGCCGCTTGGCCGAAGAGGAGCGCCGAAAGGAGCACCGTATCGAGCACCGCATTGTCGAACCGCCGCCCCGAGGCGCCTTCTGCGCGCGCGAGAAACGCCATGTCGAAGGGCGCGTTATGGGCGACCAGGACGGCACCTGCGCAATAGTCGTGAAAGGCGCGGAGCACGGGGCCCGGCCCGGGCTGGCCGGCGACCATCTCATCGGTGATCCCATGCACGCGGGTGGCGGCGGCCGGGATGCGCCGTCCCGGATCGACCAGCTGCTCGAAGGTCTCGCCGCCAAGGACCCGGGCATTGACGACGCGCACCGCCCCGATCTGCACGATGGCATCGCCTGCCGTGGGAAAGAGGCCGGTTGTCTCGGTATCGAAGACCACGAAGGTGAGCCGGTCGAGCCGGGCATCCGCGCGCTCCGGCGCGGGAACCGCGGTGCGCAGGCTGAAGTCGTAGAACTCCGGGCGCTCGGGCATTGCGGCGGGGCCGCTCGCATGGTCCTCCACAGCAGGCGGCATCGGCAGACGCAGACGGGCGCGCCCGGCCCCGGCAGGCTCCGACCAAAGCGCACTGCGATGATGGGCGAGCACATCCGCCCCCGTCAGACCGGCTGCCGCCAGAGGCGCGCCGCCCGTCTCAGCCTGCACCTCGGCCGACAGGTCTGTCGAGACACCCGCCGGCACCGGAGGCCCCCCGAGGGTGGGATGGATCGCCAAGGGTTCGGTGAGCCAGGCCTCCAGCACCGCCTCGCCGACCGGCGCGCCATCATGTTCGAGATCCAGCCGCGGCCCGGTCGGCGCCCCTTCGGCCGCGAGCGTGATCGTCCCGGCGCCAGCGGCGCGCAGCCGATTGCTGAGATGCGCCAGCAGCTCGACAACGCCATGGCTGTCGCAGTGCATCCAGAGAGGCGGGGCCTCGGGCGCCTCCGCCACACCGGCCCCATCGACGATCTCCGGCGTCTCCTCCTCTCGGCTGCAACGGTCCCGCAGGCAGGCGGCAATAGCCGCGGTGGAGACATCGTTCATCGCCGCGCCCCGCGGGCGCAGCGCATCGTGCTCGGCCGCCAGCGCATCGATCTCACCGGCCAGCTTGCGCGCCTCCTCGCCCAGGATCCCGGCAAATCGGGTGCGGTCCTGCGTGTCCATATCCGCGTCATGCGCCATCAGTTCCGCTGCCGCGCCCAGATTGGCGGCGGGGCGGCGCAGGCGGGTCAGCCCATCGGCCAGGAGCCGGTCCCGCGCCGTCTCGCCAGCAATCGCGGCTGTGGCGTCGCGCAGCGTCAGCGCATAGCCTGCCACATCGGTCTCGGCGGCATCGAGCACGAGGGCGAGCCGGCCGTCCAGCGTTCGGCTGCCATCGCGCGTCGAGGTCACGACGGCAACGCTCAGGTGATCGCGATGGGTCAGGTAGCGCCCACTCTCAAACCGGCGGCGCAGCCGCTCGAGGGCATGGCGCACCGGCGCCTCGGTCAGGAGCGCGAAGAGCGGCCGGTCGAGCCCAAGCGTATCGGCACTGCCCGCCCCAGGGCTGAGGAGCCGCTGGGCCTCGCGATTGTAGAGCAGGATCGCGTCATCGGGATTGCAGAGGACGACGGCCTCGCGCAGATCGCGCAGGACAGCGGCAAGCTCGGCGCGCTCGGCCTCCACGGCGACGACGGCATCCTGCACCATGCCGGAGGCGCCGCTGCGTGCCCGCGCCAGCTCGGAGGCGACCTGGGCTGCGGCAGGGCCGAGGGGGCCGAGATACCGCGTGCCCTCGAGCGGCAGCGTGCCGGCGTCGGCCGTGGCCCGTCCGCGGCCACCGCGCGCCATGAGTTCGCCCGAGAGGCGCTGGATCGGTCGGGCGAGGTTTTCGTCGAAGAGCTGCCAGACCCAGGCGGTCAGCAGCAGGATCCCGAAGACCGCACCCCCGCCGCCCAGCACAAAGGGCGCATAATCCGCCGCCTCCAGCCGCCGCGCGGCCACGACCATGCCGACAGCCACCATCGCGGCGCCGCCCAGACCCAAGAGGAGAAAGAACAGAAAGACACGCAGCCGGAGCGGCCAGCGTTCCGGCGCCGTCAGGCTCATGCGACGCCGTCCTCCGCCAGAAGCTCGGCCACGCGCTTCGACAGATCATCCACTCGGAAGGGCTTCGAGAAGAAAGCATCCGCGCCAAGCGCCAGCGCCTTCTCCGCACCAACGGGACCGGTATTGGCCGTGAGCATCACGATCCGAATGTCGCTGAGTGCGGGATCGGCGCGCACGGTTTGGCACACGTCGTAGCCGTCGCGTTTGGGCATGGCGACGTCGAGCAGCACCAGATCGGGCTTTTCCTCGCGGATGGCGTCGAGGGCGGCCTCGCCATCGCCGGCCGTGCGCACCGCATAGCCCGCACGGCGCATCACATACTCCAGCGAGATCGCGATGTTGGGCTCGTCATCGACGAGGAGCACCGAAGGGCGCCGGGTTTCAGAGTGGGTCGCGGTCATAGGATGTCTCCATTCTCGCGGTCAGCGGGGAGGACGGTTGCAGTGGCGCAGGCGGTCTTGATCAGGGGGTCAGTCCCGCTGATCACCCAATCGAGCTCGCCCGGCAGGGCATCGGTGGCGGGCAGGGCAGCGCGACGGCTGCCGGTACAGTCAAACAAATGAGGCAGGCGCAGGGTCTCCCCGAAGCGCTCGGCCAGGATCACATCGGCGCGCAGCAGGCCCGGATGCGTCGGTGCGGCGGCCGCGGCGGCCGAGGGGCCCGCATCGATGGCAGCAAAGCGCACGACCCGGGGGATCGCCATGGTCCAGGGCTGGAAAACGCTCGAATGCTCGATGGTGTCGGCCACGGCCGCGCCCGCGGGCAGGCCATCCTGGGCGCGATCGAACCAGGAGTACTCGTTCCAGAGCATGAAGGCGAACATGGCGATGCCGGCGGCGATGGGTGCAACGCCGGTTGGCGGCTTCACGCCCGTGACCTTGCTCGTCAGGAACAGGATCCCGGCGCTGCCAAGGCCAATGGCCACCGTGCCGATTAGGACGAGGATCATCGTCGTCTCACACCACAGTCTGGCGGCCTTGGGCCACCGCGGATTGCATGGTCTTGATCACCACGAAGGCCTCGCGCAGGTGATTGCGTTCGAGATCCGAGAGCGTGGCCGGCGCCATGAAGTTGTCCGGCTTCTCGCCGCGCCCGATCAGGCCCGCTTGGTGGCGCAGCCGCGTC
>JBCCLX010000325.1:0-5350 GCA_039026635.1 Pseudomonadota bacterium | reverse complement strand
TATATCGAGGACAATTTCGAAGCGCGTGTCGCCGCCTTTCAATACAGGCTGAACCCAAGTACTGAACTTGCCAATGAGGTTCGTCGGAAGATCGAGGAGATTACAGGAGACGAACACTTTGAAACGACTTTCGCGGAGCAGCCTGATATCATCGGATTGAAACAAGAACTGCGGGCCATGGCCGAGACGTATGTCAGCGCTTTCGACGCCATGTCGACGCTCCAAAATGAACGCAACGAACTCGTCACCACGATGTCGCGTCTCGGGACGGATGCCCGCAAGATGCTGACCGAGATTATGGACACAGCCTACAGCGATGAGGATATCGAGGCGGCTTACTATGCCGGCGTGGCCCAACAGGAGCTCATGCTCGGCCGCCTTTATATGGAGCGGTTCCTCCTGACGAACGCCGAAGAAGACTATGCGCGCACGACGCGTCACCTCAACGTCACGGGTGCGCATATGGAGACACTGCTCCAGTCGCTCCAGAACCCGAGGCGGCGCGAGCTTGCTCAGGCCGTGATCGAGAACAAGAATACCTATATCGCAACGGCAGCAGAGGTGCGGGACAAGATCAGAGCGCGCAATGCGATCCAAACCGATCAACTCGATACGATCGGCCCCGCCGTCCAGGACAGCTTCGAGAAAATCGTCGACGACATCGTCGCCCTGCAGACACGGCTCGGCGTCGAAGGGCGCGGACAGGTCGTGAAGATCACCTGGCTGATGCCGCTCGTCGGCCTGGCGTCGGTGGTGCTCACCCTGTTTGTCGCCCAAGCGATCGGCCGCTGGATCTCACGCGATGTCAATGCCCTTGCCGATCGCACTGAGCGGCTGGCTCAGGGCGATATGGCGGTCGACATCCCGGACACCGAATACGACCATGAGATCGGCCGTATGGCCCGCTCGCTCGAGGTCTTTCGCGACAACATGGCCCGCACGGAAGAGCTGCGCCATTCGCTGCAGAACGTGCTGAACAAGGCCCTGGCCAGCGCGGATCAGGTGTCCTTCGCCACCGATGACCTGCAAAGCAACGCCTCCCAGATCAGCGAAAGCGCCACCTCTCAAGCCTCGGCGGCCCAACAGGCCAGCGCCGCGATCCATCAAATGTCGGCCAATATCTCGATGACGGCCGATAATGCCGGCAAGACGGCGACAACGGCGAGGGAAGCCGCCGATCAGGCCTCGAACTCGGCCAAAGCCGTTGCCCAGGCCATCGATGCCATGCGCTCGATCGCGGAGAAGATCAACATCGTCCAGGAGATCGCGCGCCAGACCGACCTTCTCGCGCTCAACGCCGCCGTCGAGGCCGCGCGCGCGGGCGAGCATGGCAAGGGCTTCGCCGTGGTCGCCTCGGAAGTGCGGAAACTGGCCGAGCGCAGCCAGCTCTCGGCCTCCGAGATCTCGCAGCTCTCCAGCGACACGATGCAGGCCGCAGGCCGGGCGGGCGAGACGCTCGACAACATGGTCCCGTCGATCGAGGAGACCTCGTCGCTGATCGAAGAGATCTCGGCCGCGACCCAAGAGCAGAGCCGGGCCGCCGAACAGATCAACGACGCCATCAGCACCCTGGATCAGCTCGCGCAGCAAAGCGCCGGCGTGGCATCGGGCGCCCAGGAGCGGGTGCAGGAGCTCTCGATGCAGGCCGCCGATCTGAAGGAGAGCATCGGCGCCTTCAAAGAGGGGCCAAGCAGCCGTCCCTCGATGCAGGGCGCGCCCTCGGGCCCTATGCCGCTGAGCGCTGTGGCCTAGAGCCGGCACGCGCTACCTTCGGGTCGACGAAGGCGCAGCCGCGCCCTTGCCGCCTGAGCCGCCGATCGGCCACCATGCTGCCTTCGACACGGTGCGCTGTGACCGCGAGGGGCAGCCCACAGGAGCCTTTTCGGGGGAGCCCTCTATGCCCAGCATCATCGTCACCGGCGCCGGATCCGGCATCGGGCGCGCCACCGCCCGCCGCTTTCTGGCCGCCGGCTGGCAAGTCGGCCTGATCGGCCGCAGGCCCGAGCCGCTCCGGAAGACTGCAGAAGGCAACGCCCAGGCCCGCATCATGCCCTGCGACGTCGCCGATGAGACGGCCATGGCGGCTGCCTTCGACGCAGCCCAAAAGGACTGGGGCCGCCTCGACGCACTCTTCAACAACGCCGGCATCAATGTCGCCGCCGGCCCCATCGACGAGATCCCCGTGGCGGACTGGCGCCGGGTTGTCGATATCAACCTCACTGGCGCCTTCATCGCCGCCCGCGCCGCCTTCGCCTGCATGCGCGCCCAAAACCCCCAGGGCGGGCGCATCATCAACAACGGTTCGATCTCGGCCCATGCCCCCCGCTGGGGCTCGACCCCCTACACCGCGACCAAGCACGCCATCACCGGCCTGACCAAAGCCATCGCCCTCGACGGCCGGCCCTATGCCATCGCCTGCGGCCAGATCGATATCGGCAATGCGCTGACAGAGATGGTCGAGAAAATGACCGCAGGCGTGCCCCAAGCCGACGGGCAGATCGCCGTCGAACCGGTGATGGATGTCGCCCATGTGGCGGAGGCAGTCCTGCAGATGGCCTCGCTCCCCCTCGATGCCAATGTGCAGACCATGACCCTCATGGCCACCAACATGCCCTTTTTGGGACGCGGCTGAGCCATGGCCCGGCGCTGCCGAACAGCCATGCGCACCGCGCCGCCGCAGCGCGATGCTTTCTTGTCGCCCCTCCGCAATTGGGCTACCCCGCCCGGACACGCCGCATGGGGAGCGGCCGTGAGGGGCTGCGGAGACGCCGGATGCCGTCGCGCGACTACGTCCTAATCTCGCCCTGCCGTAACGAGCAGGCCTATATGCGGCGCACGCTCGACAGCGTGCTCGCCCAGACCGTGCCGCCGGCGCGCTTGATCATCGTGGATGACGGCTCGACCGACGAGACGCCGGCAATCCTTGCCGATTACGCGCGCCGCCACCCCACCATCCGCGTCGTCCAGAAACCCGACCGCGGGCATCGTGCTGTGGGCCCGGGCGTGGTGGACGCCTTCTATGCAGGCTTTGACAGGCTCGATGCCGACTATCCCTATCTCTGCAAGCTCGACCTCGATCTCGATCTGCCGCGGCGATACTTCGAGACCTTGATCGACCGCATGGAGGCCGATCCGCGCCTCGGCACGTGCTCGGGCAAGCCCTACATGCGCCACCACGGCCAGCTCATCAGCGAGAAGTGCGGTGACGAGATGTCCGTGGGCATGACCAAATTCTACCGCAGCAGCTGCTTTGCCGCGATCGGGGGCTTCGTGCGCGGCGTGATGTGGGATGCGATCGACTGTCACAAAGCGCGTCAGCTTGGCTGGATAGCGTGCAGCTGGGACGAACCGGATCTCCGCTTCGAGCATCTACGTCCCATGGGCACGAGCGAGAAGGGTGTCTTTGAGGGGCGCCGCCGGCACGGCCGCGGTCAATGGTTTATGGGGTCGGATCCGTTGTTCTTCGCGGCCTCCTGCGTCTTCCGCATGGCGCATCCGCCCTTCGTCCTCGGTGGGCTCGCAATGGCCTATGGCTTTGCGGAAGCGGCCTTCAGTCGCGCACCCCAGCAGGAGGACGCCGCCCTGCGCCGCTTTATCCGCGCCTACCAGCGCCGCGCGCTCCTGCTCGGCAAGCGCAGCGCGATCCAAGCGATCGACGCAGCCGGCGCTGCGCGCTGGAGCGGCGGCGAGGCGCGTGCAACACCCGAACGCCGCGAGACGGCATCGTGACGGGGACCGCGGCTCTCTCAGCGCCTTTTGAGGGCACGGAATTCAGCGCCGCCGTGCCGGGGGGGCATGCGACGATCACAGTGCCCGGGACCGAGCACCTTCTGACCCTGGTCGCGGATCGATTGACGGCGGGCCGAGGCTTCGCGCTCGCCACCGTCAACCTCGACCACATCGTGAAGCTCCGGGCCGATCCGTCCTTTCGCGCCGCCTATGCCGCGCATGACCTCGTGGTTGCCGATGGCAATCCGGTTGTCTGGCTGATGGCCCTGGCCCGGCGCCCGGTCGCCCTTGTGCCCGGCGCCGATCTGGTGGGCCCGCTCACGGCTCTTGCCGCCCAGCATCGCGCGCCCATCGCGCTTGTGGGTGCGACGGAGGAGACGCTCGCGCGCGCGGCGGCTCGGCTGACGGCCGAGAACCCGGGGCTGACCATCGCGCTCCGCCACGCGCCTGCCCGCGGCTTTGACCCAGAGGGCGCAGAGGCCGATGCCATCATCGCACGCCTGGCCCGCAGCGAGGCGCGCCTCGTCTTCCTCGCCCTGGGCGCGCCGCGGCAGGAGCGCTTCGCCGCCCGGGCTCGGGCGCGCTTGCCAAGGGTCGGCTTCGCCTCCATCGGCGCGGGTCTCGACTTCATCGCTGAGACGCAGACGCGGGCCCCGGCACTCCTCCGTGGCATCGCCCTCGAATGGGCCTGGCGGCTGGCCAAGGAGCCGGGACGGCTGACCCAGCGCTACGCCGCATGCGCCGCCCTCATGCCTCGATTGGCCGTCGCCGCCCTCCATGCGCGCCTCTCAGAAAGCGGGGGCGCCGGCGGATGATCGAGGATACCGCGGAGCCCAGCACGGATCAGGGCCCAGGGCCGAAACCCGCGCCAGCCGCCGCCGGGCGCCGCGGCGTCGGTGTTGTGATCGTGAATTACGCAACGGCCCGACTGGTGATCGACGCCCTGCCCCCGCTCCTGGCCGAGCTTGACCGGCTGGAGGCGGCGGAGCCCCATCGCGTCGTCGTCGTCGACAATGCGAGCCCAGGCCCGGATGTCACGGTGCTGTCGGATGCGATCGCAACCCATGGCTGGGGGCCGCGTGTGCGCCTCGTTGCCTCGCCGATCAACGGCGGCTTCTCCGCCGGCAACAATCTGGGGTTTCGCGCTTTGCGGGAGGACGGGATGCATCCCGAAGCCGTGCTCCTTCACAACCCCGATGCCGCCGTCCGCCCAGGCGCCCTCGCCGAGATGCTGCGCGTGATGCGGACCACACCGAGCGCGGGCTTCGTCGGCCCCCGTCAGGCATCGCCCGACGGCAGCAGCTGGTCCGGCGCCTTCCCTTTCCCGAGCCTTGCCTCCGAGGTGGCCCAGGCGCTTGGCATCAACGCCTTGGCAGAGCGGTATCCAACGGTGATCGAGGGGCTTGAAGCGCCAACGCGCGTCGACTGGGTCTCCGGCACCGCCACGCTGATCCGCGGCGAGGCGTTGGAGGCGCTGGGGGACATGGATGAGGGTTATTTTCTCTACCACGAGGAGGTGGACTACGCGCGCCGCGCCGCAGCGCTCGGCTGGGAAAGCTGGCACGCTCCAGCTGCGGTTTTCGAGCATGACGCAGGCAGCGCCACAGGCGTGAGTGACGGG
>JBCCLX010000324.1:0-5373 GCA_039026635.1 Pseudomonadota bacterium | reverse complement strand
TACCTGATCTACCGCTATGGCGCGGGCTATCCACGCGAGACGTCCTTCTTCGCCGCCATGCCTGGCGGGCTGATCGAGGCGGTGGCGATGGGGGAAAGGGCGGGAGGCGATGGGGCGACGCTCACGCTCCTGCAGTTCTCGCGCCTGATCCTCTGCATCCTACTCGTGCCCCTTGGGATCACGCTCTATGAGGGCATGGCCGTCGGCTCGGCCTCGGGCATCCAGTTCGGCGACGCAGGCGAGCGGATGACGCTGATCGATGGGCTGCTTCTCGTGGCGTCGGGCACGCTGGGGCTGCGGGGGGCGCTGTGGCTTCGCATGCCGGCGGCCATCATTACGGGGCCGATCCTGGCCTCGGGGGCGGTGCATTTGGCGGGGCTGACGGAGGCCGATCCGCCGGCCTTCCTCGTCTCCTTCACGCAGCTAATCGTGGGCACCGCGCTGGGCGTGCGCTTCACGGGTTTCGCGCGATCGGACGTCTTGCGCGGCATGGCGGCGGCCGCCGCCAGCGTAACGGTCGCCCTCGCCCTCGCGCTTGCCATCGGGCTGCTGCTTGCGGCGGCGGTGGGGGAGAATGCGGAGGCGGTCGTGCTCGCCTTCGCCCCTGGAGGCGTCGTCGAGATGTCGCTGGTCGCGCTATCGCTCCAGCTCTCCGTGGTGTTCGTCAGCGCCCATCACGTCGCCCGCATCCTCCTCTGCGTCTTCATGGCGAAATACGCCCATGCCTGGCTGGTCAAGCATCGTGGCTGGCAGGGGATGGCGGAGGGCTCAAGCGGCTGATGGGCTGTCCAGCCGACTGAGGCGGACGCGGATCTCGCGCGCGGGGCGCGTTGTCAGGCGGGCGACGGGGCGGACGCTGGCGGGGTCGAGCGCCTCGATCCGGTAGCGCCGCGCGAGGGAGCCGAGGATCAGCCCGCCCTCCATCGCGGCGAAGGCCGTTCCGATACAGAGCCGCGCGCCGAGGCCGAAGGGGATGTAGGCGCCCTGGGGGATGGCGCGCTCGCGGCTGCCCATGAAGCGGTCCGGGTCGAACCGATCGGCATCCGGCCAGAGCGCCTCGTGGCGCTGGATCACCCATGGGCTGACGAGGAGCATGGCGCCGGCCGGCAGATCCACGGGGCCAAGGCGGCGAGCCTCTCGCGCCCCGCGGGCCAGGAACGTCACGGGCGGATAGAGGCGCAGCGTCTCGCGGAAGACCGCGCGCGTGAAGGCGAGGCGCTTCACCGTGCTCGCGGTCAGCGCCGCCTCGCCTGCGGTGGCGACCACCTCGGCGCGCATGCGCTCGGCCGTCGGCGCATGCTCGGCCATGATGAAGACCGCCCAGGTGAGCGCGCTCGCCGTCGTCTCATGCCCGGCCAGGAAGAAGACGGCCAGTTGGTCGAGCATCTCCTCGCGGGTGAAGCCTTCGCCCGTCTCGGGGTCGCGGGCTAGGATGATGTCACGGGCGATGTCATCGGGCATCGCCTCTGGGCCCATGGCGATCCGCGCGTCCAGCATCGCCCCCACCAGCTCCCGGATCCGCGCCGCCGCCTTGCGTGCGCGCGGCGGCTGGCGGATCTCTGCCTGGTCGGGCGAGAGCAGGAGATGGCGAAGCGAGACATTGGCGCAGGCCTTTTGGAACACCGCGAAGGCATCGAAGACCTGCCGGGCCCGCGCCCCCTCGAAGGGTTCCGAGAAGATCGTGCGGAACATGATATCCGCCGTCAGATGGCTGAGCGCCGCTTCGAGCTCGAGCACCTCACCCCGGGCGGCCGCCGCGTCGAAGCGCGCCTCTGCCGCCGCCATGGCATCGGCCATATGCCGAAAGGCCACGGTGATGCGCATATGAGCGAAGGCGGGATCGATCATGCGGCGCTGCCGCTCCCAAATCGCTCCTTCGCTGATGAAGATCCCGTCGCCGACCAGCGGCGAGAGCGCGCCGACCATGAGGGCGTTTTTCGGGTAAAGCGCGCGATCCGGCCCCATCACCTCGGCCACCAGCGTCGGCTCGGACACGACATAGATGCCGCGACGCGAATAGCCCGGCCAGAAGACGGGCTCGCGATAGGCATCGGCGGGGAGCAGCGTGATCAGATCGCGCTCCAGATTGCCGATCGCGCGCAGGAGTGCCCGCGTGGGCGTCGCCGGGTAGGGGGCTGGCGGGCGATAGAGCGGTCCGCTGGCCGCCGGGTACGCAATCCGGTGCGGGGCATCATCGGGCACGGCGCAGCTCCTAAAATCAGGAGTTGCAGTGTCGCTGGGTCAGCGCGTCGTGTCCAGTCTGATTGACGTCTAGGTGTCAGCTTGACTGGACAACACCGTCACGACGACCGCGGGACAAAGCGCGGCGGATCAAAGGCGGTGATCGAGGGCAGGGGACCTGTATGGCGTTCCACCTCGACAAGGTTCGTATGCGCCGAGGGGCCTTGGCCAAGGCGCGAGGTGCCCTTGTCCCGTGTCAGCACATTCGGATTGCCATGCTTGCAGAGCGCGTCCGGATCGCCCGGCCGGTCGGGATCGTACCAGGCCCCGGTCGAAAGCTGGACGACGCCGGGCATGACCTCATCCGAGATCCGAAGGCCGGCCAGGCACGCGCCACGGTCATTGAACACGCGCACCACGTCGCCCTCCGACACCCCGCGTGCGGCCGCATCCTCGGGGTGCATCGTCATCGGCTCACGCCCCGCGATCTTTGACGCCTGGGAGACTTTCCCAGGGTCGAGCTGACCATGCAGGCGCGTGCGGGGTTGGTTCGAGATGAGATGGAGCGGATGGCGTGCGGTGGCCGGGCTGCCGAGCCATTCATAGGGCTCGCGCCAGACGGGATGGCCCGGACAGTCATCGTAGCCGAAGCTCGCCACATGCTCTGAGAAGATCTCGATCCGGCCTGAGGGGGTGGTCAGCGGATGCGCCTCCGGATCGGCGCGGAAGTCCTCGAGCAGGATCGACTCCTTTTCCGCCGGTGGCAGGCTGCAGGTCCCCTCTGCGCGAAGATCGTCGAGGCTCGGCAGGCTGAAACCCGCCTCTCCCGCGCGTTGGCGCGCCTGGTCCCAAAGATGGGCGATCCAAGCCTCGGCATCGCGCCCCTCGGTATAGCGCTCGCCAAAGCCGAGCCGGCCGGCGAGCCCCGAGAAGACGTCGTAATCGTCGCGGGCGGCGCCCTGGCGCGGGAGCGCCGCGCTTTGCGCCACGATCAGCGGCTCCCAATGGGTCATCGCGATATCGTTGCGCTCGAGCCCGCTCGTGACCGGCAGCACGATGTCCGCATGGCGCGCCATGGCGGTCCACCAGATCTCGTTGACGATGATCGTCTCGGGCCGCCGGAGCGCGCGGACTAGCCGTCCGAGATCCTGATGATGGTGGAACGGATTGCCGCCGGCCCAGTAGACGAGGCGCAGATCCGGATAGACCCGATCTTCGCCGTTCCACTGATAGGGCGCGCCGGGATGCAGCAGCGCATCTGAGATGCGGGCCACGGGGATCGCGTCCGTGACCGGGTTCTCGCCCTGAGGCAGGGCGGGAAACTTGAAGATCCGCACCGGGTTCGCAATGCCGTTCTCGCTGGCATACCCATAGCCGATGCCGCCGCCGGGCAGGCCGATCTGACCGATCATCGAGGCGAGCACGAGCGCCGCCCACCCCGGCTGCTCCCCGTGATCGGCGCGTTGGACCGACCAGGAAACGGTGATCATGCTGCGCGTCGTCGCCAGCCGGCGGGCGAGCGCGCGGGTGACCTCCGCACTGAGACCGGTGATCGAGGCGGCCCAATCGGCGTCCTTGGCCTGGCCGTCGCTCTCGCCCATCAGGTATGGGCGGAAGCGCTCCCAGCCGGTGGTATAGCGCTCGAGGAAGGCCCGATCTGTCAGCCCCTCCGCCTCAAGCGTATGGCAGAGCGCGAGCAGGAAGGCCGTGTCGGTGCCGGGCCGGATCGCGAGCCACTCGGCCTCGATCGCCGGATCGGCATCGGCGCGGATGGGGGAGAGATTATAGAAAGCGCAGCCGCGGGCATGGGCACGGCGGAGCGCGCCCTTGGTCGTGTGCTGACCGACGCCCCCCGAGGTCACCTGTGCGTTCTTGAGCGCGAGCCCCCCGACCATGAGCAGTGTCTCGGTATGCGCCTCGATCACGGGCCAGGTCGTGGCGTGTGTCAGGACGTGACGGTTGAAATGGCCGAGGATATGGGGGCTCAGCGTGCTGGCGGCGGCATAGCTATAGGTGTCGATCGAGGCCGTGTAACCGCCGGCCATCTTGAGGAAGCGGTGGATGTGGCTCTGGGCGTGATGGAAGCGGCCCGAGCTGCCCCAGCCATAGGAGCCGCCATAGATCGCGCCGGCGCCATAGCTGTCGCGCACCCGCGTGATTTCGGCGCCGGCGATATCGAGCGCCTCGTCCCAGGGCACCTCGACAAAGGGCTCGGCGCCGCGCCCTGTCCCGCCCGCCTTTGCCCCGTGCTTCAGAAAACTCTCGCGGATCGCTGGCCGGGCGATGCGGGAGGGGGCGGTGACAGCGTCTTGGATCCCGGGGCCGATCTCGGGCGGATCGGGATCGCCCTCCCAGGGCGCCACCCCCACCAGCCGCTCACCGGTCACCCGGGCGCGAAAGGTGCCCCAATGGGTGGAGAACAGGTGCTCCTCTTCGCTCCCGTCCTCGATGTGCTCGTCGCTGCGATCCATGGCTGTCCTCCCGCTCACCCTCTGCGAGCAATCCGTTCTGGATGGCCCGCAGAGCGCGGTGTCGCAAGCGTTAAAGAGGATCGGTCGCAGCTCGCCTTGCAGCACCGGCCTGGGGGTGCTGCAGCTCAGATTGATGGCTGCGGCACGGGTCCTCTCGCTCCGGCTCCACCCGTCCCGAGGGGACGCGTGCAGTGAGACGCCGCGTTCAGGAGAAGGCGCGCCCGCCGAGAGCGCGGCGCGGTTTGGTGTTGTCCTCGGGCAGGGGGATGAACTCCTCCTCATCGCCCGGCACCGTATCGAAGCGACCCTGGCGCCACTCCTGCTTGGCGGCTTCGATCCGCTCGGGGCGTGACGAGACGAAGTTCCACCAGATGTAGCGCGGGCCCTCCATCGGCTCGCCACCGAAAAGCATCAGACGCGCGTCTCCCTTGGCCTCGACCAGGACGCTCTGAGCGCGAGATAGGATCAGGAGCGTGCCAGGCTCATAGGTCTTTTCCTCGACTGCGATCGGGCCCGCGAGCACATAGAGCGCGCGTTCCTCATGGCTGGCTTCGACCTGATAACGACCACCGGCCGCCAGGGCGATGTCGGCATAGAGCGTCTCGGACGCAGTCTTCAGCGGCGAGGCTGCGCCGTGCAGAGCGCCCGCGATCAGGCGCATGTCGAGCTTGCCATCCTGGATCCGGGGCAGCGCGGTCTCGCCATGGTGGATGAAGGCCGC
>JBCCLX010000323.1:0-5437 GCA_039026635.1 Pseudomonadota bacterium | reverse complement strand
GGATCGCGCGGGATCGTCGTGCTGAGCGCAGCGACAGGCGCGTTCCCAGCCAGCCGTCAGTTGCCCGAGATCTTCGCCTCCAGGTCGCTCAGGATCGAGTGGAACTCAGGCGTGTTCTCTGCCGCATAATGGAAGTTCTTGAAGAGGTTCGTCATCTCGGTGAACCACCCTCGGATCTTCGCCTTGTCATCGAGCCCGGTATCGCTTTCGACGATGCGCTCCAGCAGATCGAACACCAGTTTCTGCCGGCTGAAGGGCGCCTTACTATCAACATCGTCGAAGGCGTCTTGCTGCAGATAGACCATGTCGATCAACAGGGCCTTCTGGTAGTCGACATAGTCTTCAACCGTGACGCCCTCCTCGCCCGTGACCTGCATCATCTGGCTGATCTGCTCCCCGCGTTCCAGGAGATCGCGCAGCGCTTTGACCCGGGCTGTCCAACCGAACGCGACGTTCTCGTCATACCAAGTCGACATCTGGTCGAGGTAACGCGACCAGGAGAGCAGGGGGTCGACGGCGGGGTAAAACCGCTTGTAGGCGCGCTCTGATGACAGCCCGAGGAAGCACTTGACCGTCGATAGCGTGGACTGCGTGACGGGCTCATCGAAGTTGCCGCCCGCAGGAGAGACCGTTCCGATCATGGTCAGGCTGCCACTGCCGCCATCGACCGTCGTCACGACACCGGCACGCTCGTAGAGACCCTTGATCGAGCTCTCGAGATAGGCCGGGAACCCCTCCTCACCCGGGATCTCCTCCAGGCGCCCGCTCGTCTCGCGCATCGCCTGGGCCCAGCGCGAAGTGCTGTCGGCGATGAGCAGGACATCGAGCCCCATCTGACGGTAGTACTCACCGAGCGTGATGCCGGTGAAGATCGATGCCTCACGCGCCGCGACCGGCATCGACGAGGTGTTACAGATGATGATGGTTCGGTCCATCAAGCTGCCGCCCGATGTCGGGTCCGTCATCTCGGGATATTCTGTGATCGTTTCCACCACCTCGCCGGCGCGCTCACCACAGGCGACGATGATCACCACATCAACCTGCGCGTTCCGGGCAATGAGGTTCTGGAGCACCGTCTTGCCGGCACCGAACGGGCCGGGGATGCAGGCGGTCCCGCCACGGGCAATGGGGAAGAAGGTGTCGATCAGGCGCTGGGAGGTGAGAACCGGCGTGTCCGGGAACTGCCGTTGGACCGTCCCCGATTTGAGCATCTGACTGGCGAGCGCACGTCGCACGGGCCAGCGCTGGGAGAGCGTCACCATCTTCTCGGCGCCTTCCGCATCGATCACGCGCGCGACGGGCTCATCAACCGTGGCCGCGCCCTGCTGCACCCATTCGACCGTGAAGGTGCCGGGCCAGTTGAAGGGCACCATGATGCGGTGTGTGAAGCGCCCTTCGGGCACCGTGCCGATCGTCTGCCCCGCGACGAGGCGATCGCCGAGCTTCACCGACGGCGTGAAGGACCATTTTGCCGAGAGGTCGAGCGGCGCCGTGTCGACCCCACGGGGCAGGAAGATCCCATGCGCATTGGCGAGCGCCTTCAGCGGCGCCTGGAGGCCGTCATAAACCTGCCCGAGCAGGCCGGGGCCAAGGGTCACGGATAGGAGTTGCCCGCTCTGCAGCACTGGGTCGCCCACCGCGACGCCCTGCGTGCTCTCATAGACCTGCGCATCGGCCGTGTTGCCGCGCACGCGGAGGATCTCAGCCTTCAGGCGCTCCTGCCGCCCGCCCGCTGCCAGCCGGCTCGGCAGGATGTAGAGCACTTCGTTCTTCACCAACCGCGCCGGCGCCCCCTCTCCGTTTTCGAGGGCCTCGATCTGGACGAGACCCTCTTGGATCGTGGCAACACGGGCCGTCGCGGATGTCAGATCCTCTGCAGCAGCGCCACTCATCAGGCGACTCCTTCCGACTGTAGGTGAGGAAAATTCTTGAGCGCGTCATGCGACAGCTCTGTGAAGCGCTGCGCGGCGGCAGAACTGTCGGCCTTGGCCCAGCGATCAAAGATGTTCCACTTCAGCACGTAGATCACCACGGCTTCAAAATCGAAGTAGTGGCAGGCGGCGTGACGCTGGAGCTGGCGGAAGCTCACATCGAGAAGATGCCTCTGCAGGCCCAGGGGATCGCCCTTCTCGAGCAGCTGGGCGGCGTCGCGCAGCCAGGGCATCGAGCGCCCCACGCCAAAGACCGGATCGTTCCAGTTCGCCGCGATCCGCTTGGTCCAGCGCCCCAGACCCCAGGGCGTCGTCGGTGCGGGCTCTCCGCGATGGCGCATGCGCAGCGCAGTCACCGCGGTGCGCAGATCCAACCGCTGATGGACAATGGCGCAAAGCGTGGGCTGCGTCGTGCGGGCCAGAACATCGCGGGCGCGCGCACTGACGGTCTGCAGATCGGATTGACGATCATAAGCGGACCAGCTGAGGAGCGCCTCTATGCGCGCCAGCGTGGCCGCATCGTCTGGCTCAAGCGCCGAGAGACGCTTTTCGAGGCGCTGGCGCGACAGCGGGGGGCGCTTCGCGACGAACAAGCGCTCCGAACTCGGCAAGCTCGCCATCAGCGCCGTATAGGTATCGAGCTCGGACATGGCTATTTGATCACGCCCTCCAGCACGGCGCGAAACCGGGGCTGGAGGTGTCGGAGAATGATCGCTGCAATCGCGCGGTCCGACAGATCGAGCGTCACGCCGCCCTCGCTCGCCTTCGCGCGAATGCCGGCCTGCAGGTCGTCGGCGGCATAGAGCGTGACGCCCTCGCGCAGCATCTCTTGAGTGAGGCCCAGGACGTATTTCGTGAGGGCGCCCGCGTGGATATCCTCGGCATCGGCTCTGATCGCGTCTGCACCGACGATCTCGGCGGGCAGAACGACGGTCGCACCGTCGCCAATGGAGGCCGCAGAACCGGCTCGACCGACGAGCTCGAGCACCATTTGTTTGAGCATCTCCGGCTCGGCCAATTGCGTTGAGACCATCCGATCCATGTCCCGCTCGAAGCGGGCCATCAGCGTCGATTTCATCGTGAGGACCGCATCGCGCATGGCGATGGTGAGCGCTTCCTCCCCAGCGCGGCGGTGCCGCTCTGCCGCGGCCCGTGCCTCGGCCTCTGTCTTGGCGGCGGCCTCCTGGGCCGCGGCAAGGATTTGAGCGGCTTTCTCCTCCGCCTGCTTGGTCAGCCGTGCGGCCTCGGCCGCTCCCGCCGCTACGCCATCGTCCCGCAGTCGCGCGATGAGGGCATCGACGCCACTCGCGGTTTGCTCCTCGACCGCCATCAGGACACTCCCGCGCTGACCACCAGGGCGAAGACGAAGGCGAAGACGCCGAAGCCTTCGATGATCGCCGCCGGTGCCAGGGCCAGGCCGAAGATCTCGGGCTTCTCCTTCGAGGCATTGATCGCCGCGGCACAGGCGCGCCCCTGCCAGATCCCGGAGTAGAGAAGCGCGATCCCGGCGAGCAACCCGATCCCGAAGAGCCCGCCCGCATTGGCCGGGGTCACCTCACGATTGAGCGTGAACATGATCACGATGCCATAGATCACGAAGGTCGAGGGGAAGGCGGAAATGCCGACGAACCGGCCATAGCCCCCCTCGGTCTCCAGCATGGCCCCAATGCTCGCCTGCCCTGCGATGGCGCACCCCACCGAACTGGCGACAGCACCAAGGGCCATCGGCGCAAAGATCCCGACCCAACCCAGCGCGATGACAAACTCGCTCATTCCCGAACCTCCTTTCGGGCGAACGCGCGGAAGACGGTGCCTTCCTCGGGCAGGCCCCATTTGTAGAACTCGATGAAGTTGAGACGCAGGCCGTGAACGACACCGCTCATCATGGCGAGGGCGAAGTTCAGGAGATGGCCGATGACCAGGATCAGGACCGCGCCGAGCACACCGAAGCCCGACCCCGACGCCATCGCCGTCTGCGAGAGGTCATTGAAGGTGATTGCAAGGGATGCGGAGGCCAAGCCCAGCGCGAAGAGGCGCATGTAGGAAAGGACATCGCCGAACATGCCCATCATGCCCGTCACGCCCTTGAGCGCATCCACCCCGCGCCAGAGCCAATCGCGGGGCGCCGCGATCGGGCGGTCGCTCGCATAGGCCATGATCGTGAGGACCCCGCCGAGGAGCAGCGCCACACCCAACCCATAGACCGGGCCCGACATATCGCTCAGCCAAACGGCGACGCCCCCGAAGAGGATCGCGATCCAACCGAGGTTGGCAAAGCGACTGCGCGTCGGCTTGACCCGAAACGCCATGAAGTTGGCATAGGAGAGGTGGAGCACGCCGACGATGATCGAGAGCGCCATCATCGTCTCGAAATCATTGAGGTCGAGAAAGGCGATGGCATCGAGCGCACCGCCCGGGGGGGGCGCAAAACCCAGATAGCTGCCGACGACCATCCCGTAGAGCACCGTGGCGCCCGCCAGATAGAGTCCCATCAGGCGCCAGGCCTTGAGGGCCGGCGTACGGCCGAGCGGCCGCCAGTAGACGAGCAGACCCAAGCCCACGATCGCGCCATAGGCGGCATCCGCCACGATCATCGCGAAGAAGAGCGCGAAGGAGGCCATCAACAGCCGCGACGGATCCCAGGCGCGATAGTGGGGCGGCTGGTAGAATGTGGCTAGATCGACCCCTGCGCCATCGGCGGTCGGCTGTTCGAGCAGCGTCGGAGGTGTCTCGCTCGCCCGCGGCTCTTCCATCAGCACCGCCAACCCCCGTTCGGCGAAGGTCTGCTCGATCTCGGCAACACGATCGGAGGGCACCCAACCCTGGACGGCGAAGAGATCGGGATCCTGCAGGGTCTGCCGGTCGGCAAAGGCCCTCTCGGCAGCAGTCTCAGCCTCCGACAGATTGGCGCGCAACAGCGTCAGATACCGTGTCAGGGCCATGCGCTCGCCCAGCAGCGTCTCGATCTCAACCTCGGTATCCTCAAGCTCCGCCGCCAGGCGAGACGCCGGCTTCGATCCCAGATGGGTGCGAGAGATGGGCAGCAGATCCGGCTCGGGCTCTTCGGGTGCGAGCACGACGACATAGGCGAAGCGGGCATCCCGCCCCACGATCTGCCAAGGAAGGCGCACGGCCTTCAGCGCTGCGCGATGCTTCAGCGGGAGTTGGTAGAACCAGAGGCGCTGGCCGGCGAGGCTTTCGAGCGGCGGGAACTCGATATCGCCCCAGGGGCGCATCCGGGTCAACCGCTCGGCAAGCGCGTCCCGACGATCGCGTGCGACGCGGAGCGCATCCTTGAGATGCAGAACCCTGGAGACAAAGGCTTGGACGTCGAAATTCGGATCGCTGCGCACCTGACGGCGGGGCTTGGGCACGACAGCCAGAAAGCGCAGGGCTTTGTAAGCCTCCTCAGCCTCGCGATCGACGCGGTCCTCCGGTTCCGCCTCGCCCGGGTTGAGCGGGAGCAGATGCATCACCCCCGCCTCCTGCAGGCCCGCCAAGGTGGC
>JBCCLX010000322.1:0-5446 GCA_039026635.1 Pseudomonadota bacterium | reverse complement strand
GCGCTCCATAGGGCGGCCGGCAGAAGCCGGTGCGTCCAGCGGAGTAGCGTCATGGCCTTTACCGATCCGGCTCCCCTAGCCCCTGCCACTGGCACCGCTCCGCTGGCGCCTCCCCTTGCCAGAGAGCGCGCGCGCGACGGCACGCCGAGCGCTGCGCGGGAGCGCCTTGCCCGGCTGCGCCTGGCGCGCAGTGAGAATGTGGGCCCCAGAACCTATCTGAGCCTGATGGCGCGCTTCGGCTCGGCTGAGAGGGCGCTGGAGGCTCTCCCCGCTATGGCCGCGCGCGGAGGGCGACGGGATTATCAGGTGCCCCCGGTCGAGGCGGCGGAGGCGGAGTGGGCCCGGGGTGAGACCGCGGGTGCAACGCTTCTCGTGCTGGGGGATGAGGCCTATCCGGCGCGCTTAGAGGCCATTGCCAACCCGCCCCCGGTCCTCTGGCTGCGCGGCTCGGCCGACTGTCTGGGCCTGCCTGCCGTGGGGCTTGTCGGCGCGCGCAATGCCTCCGCGCTTGGCCTGCGCCAGGCGCGGCGCTTAGGGGAGGCCCTGGCGCGGGCTGGGCAGCTGATCGTCTCGGGCCTTGCCCGCGGAATCGACGGGGCCGCGCATGAGGGGGCGCTGGCCGCCTCCTCCCCCCGCGCGACGGGGCCGGACGATCCTTTTCCCACGGGCGGGTTGGTCGCCGCGCCGGGGACGACGGTGGCCGTCCTGCCCGGCGGGATCGATGTGCCCTATCCCTCGGAACATGCGGTCCTCGCAGACAGGATCGCGGCGGAGGGCGGCGCGGTGCTGAGCGAAACGCCGCCCGGCACACAGCCCAGAAACCGGGATTTTCCGCGGCGCAACCGGCTCGTCTCCGGTCTCTCGGACGGGGTGGTGCTGATCGAGGCGGCGCTGCGCTCGGGCAGCCTCATCACCGCGCGCGCCGCCCTCGATCAAGGCCGGGAGGTCATGGCCTGCCCCGGCGCGCCGGAAGATCCGCGGGCTGCCGGCTGCAATGCGCTGATCCGCGAGGGGGCGGCGCTCGTGCGCCATGCCGAGGATGTCTTGGAAGCGCTGTCGACGCTGCGCCTGCGCGGCTTTGCAGAGCCGAGCGATCCGTACGATCTCGGCGTCGACGATCACTTGGAGGGCGATGCCTTCGACGCGCTGGCCGCCCTCGATGAAGACGGGGCGGAGGACGATGCTGTGCTCGCCGAGCAGGTGATCGCCCTCTTGGGGGCAGCGCCGATCGAAACCGATGAGATCGCGCGCCTGGCCGGGGCCTCGCCGGCGCAACTCGCGCTCGTGCTCCTCGAGCTCGACCTCGCGGGTCGGATCACACTGTTGCCCGGCGGGCTGGTCGCCGCCCGCTTCGAGTGATCCACGCCAGCGCCTCACCTTGCGGTTGGAGCAGGGCACAGCGCCCAGCTCGGCGCCTGGTTCAGCGCCCAGTCCATCGTCCGACGCAGCACTCGACCCCTCGTCCGTTCCGGGTCACGGTCCAGGGCCAAGTCCAGGGCTCAGCCCGGCGCGCGGTTTCGCGGGCTGCCCGTCCGCTGGGCAGGCGTTGCATGCCGAACGCGCCTGCCCGCGACCGATAGGGCCATCCTGCAGGCGCTGCGTTGACAGGCTCCCACAGGCGCCCCAAGTTCCGCCGCTGTTCGAGAAGAGATGGCATAAGTGGGGGGCCCATGGCGGTCGTGGTCGTCGAGAGCCCAGCTAAGGCTAAGACAATCAACAGATATCTCGGGCCGGATTACACCGTGCTCGCCTCCTACGGCCATGTGCGCGACCTCCCCCCCAAGGACGGATCGGTGCGCCCGGACGAAGAATTCGCGATGTCCTGGGAGGTGGATGCCAAATCCGCCAAACATGTGCGCGCCATCGCCGAGGCGCTGCGCGACGAAGATCGCCTGATCCTCGCGACCGACCCCGACCGTGAGGGCGAGGCGATCAGCTGGCACCTCTTGGAGGCGCTGCGCAAACGCCGCGCGCTGAAGAAGGACACGCCCGTCGAGCGCGTCGTCTTCAACGCCATCACCAAGGCCGCGGTCTCGGAGGCGATGAAAAACCCCCGCGCGATCGACATGGAGCTCGTCGACGCCTATCTCGCCCGCCGCGCGCTCGACTATCTGGTCGGCTTCAACCTCTCGCCCGTCCTCTGGCGCAAGCTGCCGGGTGCGCGCTCCGCCGGGCGCGTTCAATCCGTAGCGCTGCGCCTCGTCGTCGAACGCGAGCAGGAGATCGAGGCCTTCGTGCCGCGCGAGTACTGGAGCGTGAAGGCCGCGCTGCAGGCCAGCGGCGGGCCCGCCTTCGAAGCGCGTCTCGTCGCGCTCGATGGCAAGAAGCTCGACCGCTTCGACCTGCCCGACGCCGCCTCGGCCCGCACCGCGGTCTCAGCCGTGGCAGGCGCGGCGCTCCGCGTGGCCTCTGTCGAAGCGAAGCCCGTGACGCGCAACCCCTCGCCCCCCTTTATGACCTCGACGCTGCAGCAGGAGGCCTCCCGCAAACTCGGCTTCGGGGCGCAGGCGACGATGCGGGCGGCCCAGCGGCTCTATGAGGCGGGCCACATCACCTATATGCGCACCGATGGGCTCGATATGGCGCCCGAGGCCGTGCGCGATGCGCGCCGCACCATCGCCGGTCGCTTCGGCGACGCCTATGTGCCGGAGAAGCCGCGGGTCTATAAGACCAAGGCCAAGAACGCCCAGGAAGCGCATGAGTGCATCCGCCCGACCGATATGGGCAAGGCGCCGAAAGACCTGCGCGTCGACGGCGATGAGCGGCGCCTCTACGAGCTGATCTGGCAGCGCGCGCTCGCCTCCCAGATGGCCGCGGCCCGCCTGTTGCGCACGACCGTGGAGATCGAGAGCGCGGATGGCCGTGTGGGCCTGCGCTCCACGGGCCAGGTCGTCCAGTTCGACGGGTTCCTCGCAGTCTATGAAGAGGGGCGCGACGAAAAGGCGGACGAGGATGAGAGCCGGCGCCTGCCACCTCTCGACAACGGCGCAGCCCTCGCCTTTGCCGCCGGCGCCATCACCGCCGAGTTCGACAAGGCGGCGCAGCAGGGCGAGGATGAGGCGATCCTCGAGAAGACCACAGCCGAGGGTCTGATCGCCCATGAGCGGGGCGTGATGGACGCAGCCGGCGCCGTGCTGGGGCTGCAGTCCTTCACCCAGCCGCCCGCCCGCTACACCGAGGCCACGCTCGTCAAGCGCATGGAGGAACTCGGCATCGGCCGCCCCTCCACCTATGCCTCGATCCTGACGACGCTTCAGGAGCGCGCCTATGTCCATAAGGACCGCAACCGCCTCTTCGCCGAAGACAAAGGTCGGCTCGTTACAGCGTTCCTGCTGAATTACTTCCCGCGCTATGTGGAGTACGATTTCACCGCCGCGCTGGAGGAGGAGCTCGACGATGTTTCGGGTGGGCGCATCGAGTGGAAGGCGCTGCTCGAGCGCTTCTGGGAGGAGTTCTCCAAAGCCGTCGAAGGCACCGCCGATCTGCGCATCTCCGAAGTGCTGGAGACGATCAACGAGGTTCTCAGGCCGCATCTGTTCCCCGACAAGGGCGATGGCAGCGACCCGCGGGCCTGTCCGCTCTGCAGCACGGGGCGGCTGTCGATCAAGACCTCGTCCAAGACGCAATCGGCCTTCATCGGCTGCAACAACTATCCCGAATGCCGCTACACGCGCCCCTTCGGCGCGCCGGACGAGCAGAACGAGGTGGCGAACCCGGATGGCAAGCCGCTCGGCCAGGACCCGGTGACCGGCGAGGATGTGACGCTGCGCTCGGGCCGCTACGGCCCCTATGTCCAGCGCGGCGAGCCGGAGGGGGATGCAAAGCCCAAGCGCGCCAGCGTGCCCAAGGGCAAGCCGCTCGAGAGCATCACGCTGGAGGATGCGCTCGACTGGCTGAAGCTGCCCCGCGAAGTGGGCGCGCATCCGGATGACGGTGTGATGATCGAGGCCGGGATCGGGCGTTTTGGGCCTTATGTGAAGCACAACAAGACCTATGCGAACCTCGAGAAGGGTGACGATGTTCTGACGATTGGCATGAACCGCGCGGTGGAGCTGATTGCCCGCAAGGCCGCGCGCGGGGCGGCTCGGGGGGCCGCCGCAAAACCGATCCGCGAGCTCGGCGACCATCCCGAGGGCGGCGCCATCGGGATCTACGACGGGCGCTACGGGCCGTATGTGAAATGGGAGAAGATCAACGCGACGATCCCGAAGGAGACGGATCCCCAGGAACTGACCTTCGACGACGCGCTCGCGCTGATCGCCGCGAAAGCCGGCACGAAGGGCAAGGGCCGCTCGAAGGCAACGACGGCAAAGGCCGCGAAGAAACCGGCCGCCAAGAAGACGGCAGCAAAGAAAACAGCGGCGAAGAAGACCAGCACCGCGGAGTGAGGCCAGTGGCGCGCTCGGGTGGACAAGGACGCTTTGCATCGAGACGGAGGTCCCGGGTCAAGCCCGGGACCTTGCGGCAGGCAACGGTGGCGATGGGCAATTTGCGGCGTGTGAAGCCTGTGTTGCGTGCTGCGTGTGGGGCGTTCGGGTGCACCAGACCGCGTCGCGGCGGCGAGGTCCCGGGTCACGCTCGGGACCTCGCGGCAGGTGGTGCTGGCGATGGGCGGTTTGCGGCGCGTGAAGCCTGTGCCGCGTGCTGCGTGTGGGGCGTTCGGGTGCACCGGGCCGGGTCGCGTCGAGGCCGAGGTCCCGGGTCAAGCCCGGGACCTTGCGGCGGGTGTCAGTGGCGATCGGGGGGTGCCTGGAGCGCGCCGCGCGCGTCGGCCTGTCGCAGCGGCCGGGACAGGGCACGCGTCGGACCCACATCTGCGTAAAGGCTAGCGAGGAGGCCCCATGCTCGATGCGATCGCGCTCTATGCGCTCACCCTTGCCTTCGGCGGCATGGTCTTTTTCTCGGCCGTGTTCTCGCCGCTCGTCTTCATCAAGCTGCCGGCGGAGACGGCGGGACCGTTCATCCGCCAGGTTTTCCCGTGGTACTTCGCGGCGGTGGCCGGGGTGCTGGGGGTTGCCGGGCTCGCGATCCTTGCGGGCTCGGTCCTTTGGGGGCTGCTGCTCCTGGTGATGGCGGGCCTCGGGGTGGCCAATCGCGAGGTGTTGATGCCCAAGATCAACGTGATGCGAGACCGACAGCTGGCCGGCGATCGTGACGCGGGACGCAAGTTCGACCAGCTCCACAAGGCCTCGGTGGCCATCAACCTCGTGCAGATGGTCGCAGCCGGCGCGGCGCTGACGCATTTTCTCTGAGGAGGCGCGTTTTCTGAGGAGGCCGGCTTGGGCCCGGGCGGCGGCGGCGCTCTAGGACCGCGACACCGCCTGTGCTACCCGGCGCCATGGCAAGTCTCCCGAGCAAAGACGAGATCCTGGAATGGATCCGCGAGAACCCCACTCATGGGGCCAAGCGCGAGATCGCGAAGGCGTTCGGCATCAAAGGGGCCGCG
>JBCCLX010000321.1:0-5466 GCA_039026635.1 Pseudomonadota bacterium | reverse complement strand
GGGGCGAGGCGCGGGTGGGTCGCGGGTAAGGCAGGGCGCGCCTGTCGCGCGCCGATCGCCGCAGCCGCACGCTCAGGACCTCACAAATCCCCGGGACCTCAGAAATCGAAGCGGGCCTGACGATCCGCTTTCGGCGGACGCTCGCGCTGCGGCCGTCGCCGCGAGGCGTGCTTTTTCAGGATCGCGGCCTTGCCCTCTTCGAAGCCGTCCTTTCGCCGCTGGGCAAAGACACGCTCTTTGGCCGCCCGCGCCGCCGCCACCGGCTCGACAAGGGCCATCGGATAGTCGCGCCCGATCACACAGCCCGCCGCCTCTTGCTCCGCCGCTGTTGCCCGCCAAGGCTCATGCAGCCGCTTCGTCGGCAGGCCGGCCAGCTCCGGCAGCCAACGCCGCAGAAACACGCCCTCGGGGTCATGATCCTTCGACTGCTTCACGGGGTTGTAGATCCGCACCGTGTTGATGCCCGTCACACCCGACTGCATCTGGCTCTGAGACCAGTGAATGCCGGGCTCGAAATCGGTGAAGAGCTGCCCGAGGCCGGGGCCGAAGCGCCGCCAATCGAGCCAGAGATGATAGGCCGCGACCGAGACCACCATCGCGCGCATGCGAAAGTTGAGCCAGCCGGTGGCCCTGAGGGCGCGCATACAGGCATCGACCATGGGCAGCCCCGTCTCGCCCGCCAACCAGGCCTGCAGACGCGCCTCATCATGCTCGCCCTCGCGCATCCCTTCATAGACGGGATGCATGCAGCGCCCCTCGATCTCCGGCTCGTCCTCCAGCTTCTGCATGAAATGACAACGCCAGTGCAGTCGCGCGATGAAGCTGTCGATCGATTGGCGATAGGCGCGGCTTGCATGGTAGCGCTGTGCCGCCACCGCCTCCTGATAAGTCTCGCGCACCGAGAGCGTGCCCCAGGCCAAATGCGGGCTCAGCCGCGAGCAAGCGTCATAGGCGGTCACGGGCGAGGACATCTCGACGCGGTAACGCTCACCCCGTTTCATCAGGAAGCTCTCGAGCAGACGCCGCCCCGCCGAGGGCGTCGCCGCAACGGCCTCCGCCGGATCCGGCGCGAGGCCGAGGTCGGCGCCTGAGGGGATCGCTTCGGGTGCGAGGCCATGGGCTGCCAGACCAACCGGCGCCGCAACGGCCGGCTGCAACATCCGCCGATCCCATTTCTGGGCCCATCCATCGCGGCTCTTCAGCCGCCGGATCACGCCATTGAACGGCGTCTCCAGCCAGGGGATGCCATGCGCCCGCGCCCAGGCGCCCACCCTGAGATCACGCTCGTAGGACCAGGCCTCCCCGGTTTCCGCATGGGCGCGCAGACTAAGAACCCCATGCTCGAGCCGAAGCGCTTCGAGAACCGCGACCGGATCGCCACGACGCAGAACGAGGGGGGCGCCGAGCTGGCCAAGCGCGTCGCGCAGATCCGCAAGCGCCTCCGCCACAAAGCGCCATTGGCGCAGCGAGGCGCAGGGTGCTGCCCACATGGCGGGCTCGACCACATAGAGGGGCAGCACCACCCCGCCGTCCTCGGCCGCGGCGCGGGCGGCCTCGGCAAGGGGCGCGTGATCGAAGACACGAAGGTCGCGCTTGAACCAGACGACATGGAGCATGCGCGATAGATGCGCCGATCCACGGCGCGGGCAAAGCCCCCACCTGGGCAAACCGCGCCCACAGAGGACGCCTTGGCGATCATGCCGCAGGCGGGGGTCTACCAAAGGGCCAGCTGCAGCCCCTGCCTGAGCGCCAGCTCAGGCTCAGTCGGTTTCCTTCATCAGCTGATCCTTGGCGGTCTTCATCAGCTCCACCAGCTTCTGGCGCAGCACCTCCTCACCGATCCCCGTGCCGCGGGCCTCTAAGTCGGCCATCACTTTGCGGACCACGTCCTCGTCGCCCGGCTCTTCCAGATCGGCCTTCACCACGGCCTTGGCATAGCTCGCGATCTCATCGGTATCGGTCATGCCCATCTCGCCGGCCGCCCATTCGCCCAGCAGCCGGTTGCGCCGCGCCGTCGCCCGCCACTGCAGGTCGGCATCATGGGCGTATTTGTTCTCGAACGCCTTTTCGCGGTCGTCGAAGGTCGTCATCGAAGTCCTCCCGGTGGTCTGCCGCCGCCCGCCGCGGGTCGCCGGCCGGTTTGCGCGCGGACCATAGGAGATTCGTTCGGCCAGCGCATTGCCCGAGATGCATAGCTAGGGCGCCCGTTCGCGCTTCGCATCGGGCGCTTGTGTCCAATCGCGGACCTGACGCCCTCTCCGGCCTGCGCACCCTTGGAAATTCCCCCCTCCGCGCATATACCCACGCGGCACGTTGGGGCTCGACGCTCCAGCGCCCGACCCCGTGCGACCGGGCTTTTGCCGCCCGTGCACCGACTGGAGATGTCCATGGCCCGCCGCCGACTGGTCTATGAAGGCAAGGCGAAGATCCTCTACGAGGGTCCAGAGCCCGGCACGCTCGTCCAGTACTTCAAGGACGATGCGACCGCCTTCAATGCGGAGAAGCACGAGGTTGTCGATGGCAAGGGCGTGCTGAACAACCGCATCTCCGAGCACATCATGACCTCGCTGAGCGCGATCGGCATCCCGAACCATTTCATCCGCCGCATCAACATGCGCGAGCAGCTGATCCGCGCCTGCGAGATCATCCCGCTCGAGGTCGTGGTCCGCAACGTCGCTGCAGGCTCGATGTCAAAGCGCCTCGGCATCGAGGAGGGCACGGCCCTGCCCCGTCCGATCATCGAGTTCTACTACAAGGACGACAAGCTGGGCGATCCGCTGGTCTCGGAAGAGCACATCATCGCCTTCAACTGGGCGAACCAGCAGGACATCGACGATATCGTGAGCCTGGCGCTGCGCGTGAACGACTTCCTCTCGGGCCTCTTCACGGGTGTCGGGATCAAGCTCGTCGACTTCAAGCTGGAGACCGGCCGGATCTGGGAGGGCGATTATCAGCGGATCATCGTCGCCGACGAGATCTCGCCGGACAGCTGCCGCCTCTGGGACACCAAGACGGGCCGCAAGCTCGACAAGGACGTCTTCCGCCGCGATCTCGGCAGCCTGACGGATGCGTACACGGAGGTGGCGCGCCGTCTCGGCATCCTGCCCGAGAACGGCCAGGCCCCGAAAACGGGTCCGAAACTCGTCCACTGATCGGGCCGCATGCTGGGCATGATCGAGAGCCTGGCCGAGACGCTCGGCCGTGGGCCGGTACTGGCGCTCGGCCTCATCATCGCCTTGGCAACGGCCACTCTGCCACTCCTCACCTGGCGCCTGCGCGGCGCCTGGGAGCCGGTGGAGGCGGAGGTGATTGGGGTCGCCTCGCGCCGGACGATCGCCTCCAGCACCCATGCCGTGGCCGTGCGCTACGCCGACGCCGCGGGTCAGGCTCGGGAGGCAACGGTACAGATCGATGTGACGCGCACACCGCTCTCACCCGGCGACACGGTTTCGCTGCTGCGCGGACCCTCAGGCCGCGTCGTGCGAGATCGGTGGGATGGGGCGTCGGTACCGCTGATGCTCGCTCCGCTCATTGTGATGGGCACGCTCGCGCTCTTCGCCCGCTGACACTTCAGGCCGGCGCCTGGCGCGCTAACCGCTTGGTGATCAGCATGGCCGGCGCGCAAATGGCCAGGAGGAAGGCGCCGAAGTAGAAGGCCGAAGCCGCGCTACCGGTCACTTCGATCAACCAACCGGCGACAAGCGGGGCGCCCATGGTTCCGAGATAGAAGATCGTGAAGAAGACGCCCATGCCCTCCGCACGCAGAGACGGCGGCAGAACATCAGCCGGCAGGCTCATGATCGGCCCGGCCGAGAGCCCGCCGACGAGCCCGAAGGCGATGAAGAGGAAAACGAAGGGAAGGCCCGTGGGGGCGGCAAGGAAGAGCGCGGCAAAGGCCGACAGGCCCGCCGCGAGCACGAGGTCACGCCGTCCTGACCAGTCTGCAAGAACGCCGCCGATCGGGATCGACACCGCTACGAGCCAGAGGGAGACGCTCGTCATCTGCCCAGCCGCCACCGCGTCCCACCTGTTCTCGGCCAAAAGAGCCGCGCCGAACCCGAAGACCATCGCCAGCGCCCCGTTGTAAGCGGCCCAAATGGTCCCCGCCGCCAGCGCACCCTGCAGCGGCGCGCCGCGTAGGCGAGGAGTGGGTCCTGAGGCGCTCGGCTCTTGCGCGGACGGGTCCGGCTTGGTGCCGAGAGCGAAGAGCAGGAGGCCGACGACCACTACCGACGCCACGATCCAGTGCGCGGCAGCCAGTCCCCCGCTCGCCGCCACCATCGGCAGAAGCAGCAGGGCAGCGGCGATCCCCACCGGCCAGGAATTCAGGAAGATGCCCATAGCCGTGGCGAGCCGCCCACCGGAGAAGGCGTCGACTACCATTTTCGTCATCAGAATATTGAGCAGCACACCCCCGATGCCTGCCAGCAGCCGCGCCGCCAGCTGCATCTGCCAACCGGCACCTGGGAGAAGCGCAAGCCCTGCCCCCAGCGCCATGATCAGCATCCCGACGAGCACGACCCGCCGCTCACCAAAGCGCCGGCCGATAGTGCCGCCGAGATAAGCCGCCACCAGGCCTGGGGCGAGATAGAGCCCGATCAAGAGGCCGATGTCGCCGAAACCGACGCCATGGCTCTCGATCAGGAAGGGCGCCAGCGCCGCAACGGACTGAAACTGAAAGGCCATTGCCATGCGGGCAAAGAACAGGATTGCGAGGAGTTGCCAGCCGGTCATGGCCCCTCATACATCGACACAGGCAGAAACATAGCCCGGTGCCGCGACGACAGGCGCAGCCGTGGCACCGAAGCGTCTTGAACCTTTTCGCCGTCCCCTGTTTGTGGAGCGCAAGAGGACGGGCTGGGGGAGGCCTAGGTATGGATCTGACGCGCCGGATCGATGGCTATTGCGAGCGAATGTCGGAGGCGTTCTTTGCCGAGCCGCTCAATGCGGTGACGAACATCGCCTTTCTGATCGCGGCCTATCTCGCCTATCGCCTGGCCAAACAACTCGACCGATTGGATGTCACGATCGGCTTCCTGCTCGTGAACCTGACGGCGATCGGCATCGGCTCGACGCTCTTTCACACCTTCGCCACAGTCTGGGCGGCGATGACCGACACGCTGCCGATCCTCATCTTCATTCTCGCCTATTTCGCGATCTCGATGCGCCGCTATGTCGGGCTCAGCATCGTCAACTGCGCGGTCGCCACGATCCTTCTGATGTTCGGCTTTGTGGGCCTGTCGACGATCTTTCGGATCCTGCTCTTCGACCTCGTCGGAGGCTCCGTCAGCTATTTCCCCGCCCTCGTGATGCTGCTCGGCGTGGGCGCGTGGCTCATCTGGAAAAACCACCCGGCCGGGCCCGGATTGATCGTCGGGGGCGTGATCTTCGCGTTCTCGCTCACCGCTCGGGCCATGGATAACCCCGTCTGTGCCCACTTTACGCTCGGCACGCATTTCATCTGGC
>JBCCLX010000320.1:0-5488 GCA_039026635.1 Pseudomonadota bacterium | reverse complement strand
TCGCGTTGAAGCGCAGCTTGAAGAACAGCAGCAGCCAGCCGAGCGCGATGGTGATCGTCGGAAACAGGATATGAAATGAGATGTTAGCCGCGAATTGAATGCGCGCGAGATCCAAAGCGTCCATCGTGTCCTCTCATGCCCACTTGCCGCGAAATAGGGCAGCGAGGGCAGATCGGCGCCTGGGCGGGTTGACGCAGCGTGTCTGTTGGGTGGGCAGAGGGGGTGGAATTTCACCCTACGGCAGGCCCGTGCACAAAGGGCTCAGCGAAACGTCCCGCTCTCCGGGTCATAAACCAAGAGCGCGCCGCTTGTGAGATCGAGCCAGGCGCCGTGCAGCGTCAACGTGCCTTTCGCCACGGCCTCGGCGACGAAAGGGAAGGTGGCCAGGTTGGCAAGGCTTGCGACGACGCCTTCCTTCTCCAACGCCGAGAGCCGCTCCTCCGGCACTTCGCGGGCGGCCACGCGCTCATAGGCCGGGCGCAAGATATCCATCCAGCGGCCGACGTAGCTCCCCTTCTCGGGCGCGCCGTCGACCCCGGCACACATATCGTGACAGGCCTTGATCCCGCCACAGCCGGAATGACCGATGACGATGACATGGGCCACGCGCAGGCCCGTCACCGCATACTCCACGGCGGCGGAGGTGCCGTGATGGCTGTGGTCCGGCCGATGGGGGGGCACGAGGTTCGCGACATTGCGCACCACGAAGAGATCGCCCGGCTCAGCACCGAAGATCTCGACCGCGTTCACGCGGCTGTCGCAGCAGCTGATCAGCATGGCGCGCGGATGCTGTCCCGACGAGGCGAGCGTTTGGAACCAAGCTCGGTTCTCCGCGAAACCCGTTGCGAGCCAGCCGGCATGGCGCTTGCGCAGATAGTTCGGCAATGGGCTTGCCGGCGGCACTGTCGGTGCCGTCGGGGTCAGACCGGCCGGGTCCACTTTCTCGTCTTTCGCCATGCGGTCTTCCTCAGTCGTCGTGCCCTTGCTCTTCCGCCATACGGAACCGCATCGCAAGAGTGGAGCGCGTTCAGTGCCCTGGCTGCGGCCGCAAGACCCGCCTATGACGGGCCCGAACAACGAGGAGAGAGCGATGGACAGCATGCGCGTGATCGAGGCGGCGGAGCCAGGCGGCCCGGAGGTTCTGCGTCTGGCAGAGCGGCCGGTGCCGCAGCCGGGGCCGGGCCAGGTGCTGGTGCGCGTCGCTGCCGCCGGGGTCAACGGGCCCGATCTGAAGCAGCGTCGCGGTGCCTATCCCCCGCCGCCAGGGGCCTCGGATCTGATGGGGCTCGAGGTCTCGGGCGAGGTCGTGGCGCTCGGCGAGGGCGCGCCCCGTTGGCAGATCGGCGACAAGATCTGCGCGCTGACAAACGGGGGCGCCTATGCGGAGTACGTGGCCGTAGATGCGCGCCACTGCCTAGCCATCCCGGAGGGCGTGTCGCTGCGCGATGCCGCTGGCCTCTGCGAGACCTTCTTCACGGTCTGGTCCAACATCTTTCACGGGCATGAGATCCGCGAGGGCGCCCTTTTCCTGGTCCATGGCGGCTCGGGCGGGATCGGGTCCACCGCCGTCCAGCTCGGCGCCGCCCGAGGCCTGCGTGTCTTCAGCACCGCCAGCACCGCCAGCGCGGCAAGCGCGGATTTCGTGCGGGGGCTCGGGGCAGAGCGGGTGATCGACTATCGATCCGAGGACTTCGTGGGCGTGGTCAAGGAAGCTGGCGGCGCGGATCTGATCCTCGATTTCCGCGGCGGCGACTATGTGCAGAAGAACTTCTCGGCGGCGCGCATGGATTGCCGGATCGTCCAACTCGCTTTCGATGCTGGCGCCAAGATGGAGGTCAATCTGGGCCCCGTTCTCATGAAGCGGTTGCATCTTACGGGCTCGACGCTGCGCCCCCGCACGCCAGATTTCAAAGCAGCCGTAGCGGCAGGTTTGGAGGCGGAGGCATGGCCGCTCTTTGCCACGGGGCAGCTGCGACCGGTCACGCATCGCATCCTGCCCATGGCTGAGGCACAGGCCGCGCATGAGGCGCTGGAGGCGGGCGGGCATCAGGGCAAGATCCTGCTCGAGATGTGAGAAATCTTCTTGCGTCGCCCTATGCTCTGCGGCAGGGGAGCCCGGCCGGCAACGACCCGACCCTGGGCGAGCGGAGAGACGAGGAGAACCGCGATGAAGGTCTGCATTTTCGGCGCTGGCGCCATCGGTGGCTATCTTGCGGCAGGGCTCGCGGGATCGGGCGAGGCCGAGGTCTCGGTGATCGCGCGCGGGAAGCATCTGGAGGCGATCAAGGAAAAGGGCCTGACGCTCTGGAAGGATGGCGCTGAGACGACCGTCCGGGTGAACGCTGCGCTCGACCCGCGTGAGATCGGCCCGGTCGATGTCGTCTTCAACGCGCTGAAGGCCCATCAGAGCTGGGAGTCGGCCGAATACCTACGCGCGCTCCTCGGACCGGACACGGCGGTGGTCTGCTGCCAGAACGGCGTGCCCTGGTGGTACTTCCACAAGCTGACGGGCGAGCATGAGGGCAAGCGCCTCGACAGCGTCGATCGCGGCAATCGCCAATGGGACATCGTGGGTCCTGAGCGGGCCATTGGCTGCTCGGTCTATCCGGCCGCCGAGGTCGATGGGCCGGGGCGCATCAAGCATGTCTATGGCGATAAATTCGCCCTCGGTGAGCCTGACGGCAGCAAGAGCGCCCGCATCACGGCGATCTCAGAGCTGCTTGAGAAGTCGGGCTTTCGTGCGCCGGTGCTCGATGACATCCGCTCCGAGCTCTGGCTCAAGCTCTGGGGCAATCTCTGCTTCAACCCGATCTCGGCGCTGACGCGGGGCACGCTGGATGTGGTCGCCGCCCATCCCACCAGCCGCGCGACCGCCAAGGCGATGATGCTCGAGGCGCAAGTGATCGCGGAGAGCCTGGGCGCCTCCTTCCGCGTGGACGTCGAGCGACGGATCGACGGGGCCGCCAAGGTCGGCAAGCACCGCACCTCGATGCTGCAGGACCTGGAAGCCGGTAAGGCAATGGAGATCGATGCGCTGGTGACGGCGGTACAGGAGATGGGACGGATTACGGGCCACGCGACGCCGACGCTCGACATCGTCCTCGGCCTTGTCCAGCAACTCGCCATGAACAACGGCCTCTACCCGACCTATCCGCCGAGCGAGACGGCTGGCGCGGCCGCCTAGCAGGTTGCACAACCTGTGGCCGCCACACCCAGATGTAGTGTGAACTTTCATGAACAGGCATAGCCAGTGTGCCCGAAAGGGGGCACACTGCTCATGCTTGACTGGCAGAGATCCGAAGCCGTGGAACGTGGCGGATCGCCTTGGGTAGGTCAGGCTGGCGGGCCGCAGCTGCGGGCCTCACCGAGCGGTTTCTGCCATCGCTCGGTGTTCTTATGCCACAAGGCGGCTTCCTGATCAAGCTAACTTACTGGAATTACTCAATAATAAAAAGCTGAGTCTTTCGAGTCACTTAGCGCTCATGATGCTCGATCAAGCTACTCCAGCGCCCATGTTCAACAGCGGATCGATCTTGCCGCCGCCGATGCCCGGGTGGCTGTCGAAGCGTCCCTCTTGGAGGATGGCGATCCCCGCGTCGTGGATCACCCGCTGGGTCATGCGGGCGAGGGCGGAGCCGAGGGAGATGCGCGCCACACCGATTTCGGCGAGGGTCGTGCGGCTGAGGCTCGCGAGCGGGCCCACAGCCAGGGCGTTCACCGGGACGGCGCCGGCCGTCTCGACAACCCGGGCAAGCGCGTCCGGGCCGCCTGGCAGCGGCACATAGAGGACATCGGCGCCAGCATCCCGGAAGGCCGCGATGCGGGCGAGCGCTTCTTCCAGGTCGTAGGCTCCGGTCAGCACCCCATCGGCGCGAGCGAGAAAGACGATATCGCGCGGCAGGGCCCGCGCCGCCGCGATGCCGGCCTGCACGCGCTCGATGGCGAGATCGCGAGAATAGGCCATGCCGCCCGGGGCGACATCCTCGATGGAAAGCCCAGCAAGGCCCACCTCCGCCGCACCACGCACCGTGATCGCGACCTCCTCGGGCGCATCGCCATAGCCGTTCTCAAAATCGCCTGAGACCGGCAGCGGCGTGGCGGTGACCAGATCGGCCGCATGGGCAAGCGCCTCGTCGCGGCTCACATGCCCATCAGGCCGGCCGAGGGTGAAGGCATGGCCCGACGAGGTCGTGCCAATGGCCTCGGCGCCGAGGGCCGCGAGGATGCGCGCGCTCCCGACGTCCCAAGCATTGGCCAGTACAAAGGGATTGCCAGGCCGATGCAGGGCGCGAAAAGCGGGACCGGGATCATGGGCCATGGCCTCACTCCGCTGGCGCCGCGTCGCGCCGCTCCTTCATCTTGCGCCGGATCATCATGATGATCGGCAGGAAGATCAGGATGATTGCTAGCACCGTGATCGGGCCGGCGATCGGGCGGGTGAGGAAGATCGTCGGGTCACCGTCCGAGAGCAGCAGCGACTGGCGCAGCGTCTGTTCGGTGGTACCACCGAGGACGATGGCCAGCACCGCGGGTGCCAGCGGATAATCGAGCAGCCGTAGCAGGAAGGCCGCCACCCCGAAGGCCAGGATCAGCCAGACATCGAACATCGACTGCGTCGCCGCAAAGCCGCCCACGATGGAAAGGACAAAGATCACGGCAGCCAGGATCGTGAACGGCATGCGCAGCATCCAGAGAAAGAGCGGGATGAAGGCGAGGTTCACGATGAGCGCGATGACATTGGAGACGTAGAAGGAGCCGATTAGCGGCCAGACGAAGTCGGGCTGCTCGGTGAAGAGGAGCGGCCCGGGAGTAAGCCCCCAGATCACCATCCCGCCGAGGAGCACCGCGGTGGTTGGCGAGCCCGGGATGCCGAGGGTGAGCATCGGCAGCATGGAGCCCGTGGACGCGGAGTTGTTGGCGGCCTCCGGTGCGGCAACCCCGTCCACGTTCCCCTTGCCGAAGCTGGAGGGATCACGGGAGGCCATCTTGGTCACGCCATAGGCCATGAGAGAGCCCGGCGTCGCGCCCGCGGCCGGCAGGATGCCGACGAAGAAGCCAAGGAGCGAACCGATGGTCGTGCCCTTCCAGGCGTCCTTCATGCGCGTGGCGGCACGGGCGACGCGGCTGACGCTGATCTCGGCCTTCGTGACGGTGGCTTCGTCGCGCGTGGTGTAGATCGTCCAGAGCATCTCGCCGATGCCATAGACGCCGATGGCCAGCACCAGGAAGCCGATCCCGCGCATGAAGCCCTGCATGTCGAAGAGGATCAGGCGGGGCGCGCCGGAGATCGTGTCGAAGCCGACGGCCGCGAGGACGAGACCGAGGCAGATCGAGAAGATCGTCTTCGGCGCGTCGTCCCCGCCAAGGCCAATGAATGTGGCGAAGGCCAGGAGCATCAGCGCGAAGATCTCGGGCGGGCCGAAGGAGAGCGCGACGGCGGCAAGCGGCGGGGCAAAGCCTGTGAAGAGCAGGTTGGCGACCGTGCCGC
>JBCCLX010000319.1:0-5496 GCA_039026635.1 Pseudomonadota bacterium | reverse complement strand
TGCGCGGCCGTGTCGAGCAGCCCCTCGGGGTTCAGAAAGTTCGTGGGCGGCGAGCCGATGAAGCCTGCGACGAATTCGGTCGCAGGATCGGCATAGACGTCCAGCGGTTTGCCGATCTGATCCGCTACCCCGCTGTTCATCACGATCATCCGGTCGGCCAGCGTCATCGCCTCGACCTGGTCATGCGTGACGTAGAGCGAGGTGACGCCGAGGTCGCGCTGCAGGGCCTTGATCTCGAGACGCATCTGCACGCGCAACTTGGCATCAAGGTTCGAGAGCGGCTCGTCGAACAGAAAAACCGAGGGCTTGCGCACAATGGCCCGGCCCATGGCGACGCGCTGGCGTTGTCCACCGGAGAGCTCGCGGGGCCGGCGGGAGAGGTAGGGCTGAAGCTGCAGGATTTCGGCGGCATTGGCGACGCGGCGTTCGATTTCCTCCTTCGGCGTCTTCGCGATCTTGAGCCCATAGGCCATGTTGTCGAAGACCGACATATGCGGGTAGAGCGCGTAGTTCTGGAACACCATGGCGATGTCCCGATCCATCGGCTCGACCTCGTTCATGCGTCGCCCGCCGATGCGAACCTCGCCCGAGGTGATCGTCTCGAGCCCGGCCACCATGCGCAGGAGCGTCGACTTTCCACATCCCGAGGGGCCGACGATGACGATGAACTCGCCATCCTCGATCTCCACGTCCACCCCATGGATCACCGGGGTGGCGCCATAGGATTTGCGGAGGCTCTCAAGCGCGACGGTCGCCATTCACTTCTCGCTTTCCACAAGGCCACGGACGAAGAGTTTCTGCATCGCCACGACGACAATCACAGGCGGGACCATCGCGAGGATCGAGGTTGCCATGATCACCGGCCAATCGGCCGTATCGTCCCCCGAGGGAAACATCTGTTTGAGCCCCATGACGATGGTGTTCATCGACGGGTCCGTGGTGATCAGCAGCGGCCAGAGGTATTGGTTCCAGCCATAGATGAAGAGGATCACGAAGAGGGCCGCGATGTTCGTCCGGCTCATCGGCAGGAGGATGTCGAAGAAGAACCGCATGGGGCTCGCGCCATCCACACGCGCCGCCTCGGCCAGCTCATCCGGGACGGTCATGAAGAACTGTCGAAACAGGAACGTGGCCGTGGCCGAGGCGATCAGCGGCAGGATCAGGCCCTGGTAGCTGTTGAGCATCCCGAAATCGGCGATGACCTCATAGGTGGGCACGATGCGCACCTCGACGGGCAACATCAGCGTGAGAAAGATCAGCCAGAAGAAGAGCTGCCGCGCCGGGAAGCGGAAATAGACGATGGCAAAGGCGGACAGCAACGAGATCGCGATCTTGCCGAGCGCGATGCCGATGGCCATGACCGCCGAGTTCACGAGCATCAGCGCCACGGGTGCATTGACGCCCGAGGTGAGCGCACGGCTGTAGTTCTCGAAGAACTTGTCACCGGGCAGGATCGGCATCGGGGGGCGCACGATCTGTTGCTGTTCGACCGTCGAGGCGACGAAGGCGAGCCAGATCGGGAAGAAGATAAAGAGCACGCCGACGATGAGGCCGAGGTGGGTCAACCAGTGGCCCGAGCCACGCTTCTCCACCATGCCGCCGCGCTCGGTCATCAGTAGTGCACCCGCCGCTCGATGTATTTGAACTGCACGACCGTGAGTATCGAGACGAGGACGAGCAGCACCACCGACTGCGCCGCCGAGGAGCCGAGGTCCTGCCCGACAAAGCCGTCGGCATAGACTTTGTAGACGAGGATCGTCGTCGCCTGCTGCGGACCGCCGCTCGTGATCGTGTGGATCACGCCGAAGGTTTCGAAGAAGGCGTAGATGATGTTGACGACGAGCAGGAAGAAGGTGGTCGGCGACAGGAGCGGGAAGACGATGGTGCGAAAGCGCGTCCAAAATCGCGCTCCATCGATGGCCGCCGCCTCAATGACCGAGCGAGGGATCGCCTGCAGCCCTGCCAGGAAGAACAGGAAATTGTAGCTGATCCGCCCCCAGGCGCTCGCGATGACGACCAGGCCCATGGCCTCGCCCTCGTTGAGCACATGGTTCCAGTCGTAGCCGAGGAGCCCGAGGTACCAGGCGACGACGCCCACGCGCGTGTTGAACATAAAGAGCCAGAGCACGCCCGCGACGGCTGGGGCCACGGCGTAGGGCCAGATCAGGAGCGTGCGATAGACGCCTGAGCCCTTGATCAGCCGGTCCGCCAGCACCGCGAGGTAGAGCGCCACGCCCATCGAGACGACCGTGACCAGGATCGAGAAGACCGCGGTGGTGACGAAGGAGGCGCGGTAGAAGGGGTCGGAGAACAGGAATTCGAAGTTGCCGAGGCCGACCCATTGCATGGAGAGCCCGAACGGGTCCGGGATGAACAGCGACTGCCAGATCGCCTGGCCCGCCGGATAGAAGAAAAAGACCGCGGTGATCACGATCTGCGGCGCGATCAGCAGCAGCGGCAGCCAGACGCCTTTGAATTTGACGCGCTTTTCCATGGGAGCCCTCGCGACCGCGCCACCAAAGCGGCGCGGCCAATGTCATGTCGCTCGAGAGATCAGCGCGTTGCTTGCTCGAAGCGGCGCAGGAGCGCGTTGCCACGCTCGGCCGCGGAGCCGAGCGCGTCTTCGGCGGTCTTGTCGCCGGACCAAACCGCCTCGAGCTCCTCGTCGATGATCCCGCGGATCTGGTCGAAAGAGCCGAGCCGGAGGCCCTTGGAGTTCGCGGTCGGCTCTTTCGCGGTCATCTGGATCACGGCGATATCGGTGCCGGGATTGGCCTCATAGAAGCCCTGCTCACGGGTAAGATCGCCCGCCTCGGCGGTGATCGGCAGATAGCCCGTGTCCTGGTGCCACTTGGCCTGGATCTCGGACGAGGAGAGGAAGTTCATGAAGGCGGCGACACCGGCATACTCCTCCGCCTCATGGCCTTCCATCACCCAGAGCGAAGCGCCGCCGATGATCGTGTTCTGCGGCTCGCTCGCGACGGCCGACCAATAGGGCAGCGGGCGCACTTCGAAGTCGAACTCCGCCTCGGCCTTGATGCCGGCATAGCCCGCAGAGGACTCCGTGAAGAGCGCGCATTCGCCGGCGCGGAAGTTCGCCCCGCCCTCGTTGCGGCGCCCCGCGTAGATGAACTTGCCGTCCTGTGCCCATTCACCCATGGCCGCGATATGCGCAATCTGCGCCGGGCCGTTCAGTGCCAGCTCTGTATCCGCGCCGGCAAAGCCGTTGTCCTTCGTCGCAAAAGGCACGTCGTGATAGGCGGAGAAGTTCTCGAGGTGGATCCAGCTCTGCCAGGCCGTGGTCAGCGGGCATTCGACGCCCGCGTCCTTCAGCTGACCGAGCACGGTGCCGACGTTCTCCCAGGTGGAGAGATCCGTGTCCGGATCGATGCCGGCTTCCGAGAGCTTGTCCCGGTTCACCCACAGGACCGGGGTGGAGGAGTTGTACGGCAGCGAGAGCATGTTGCCGTCGGGCGATGTATAATACCCCTTCACCGAGCCGATGTACTTCGTCTGATCGAACTCGGCCCCTGCATCGGCCATCACTTCATAAATCGGCTTGATGGCGCCTTCCGCGGCCATCATCGTGGCGGTGCCAACCTCGAAGACCATCAGAATATGCGGCTGCTCCCCGGCGCGGAAAGCCGCGATGCCGGCGTTCAGCGTCTCGGAGTAGTTCCCTTTATGGCTCGCAACGATCGCGTAGTCCGATTGCGACGCGTTGAACGTCTCGACCTGCTCGGCAACCAGCTCTCCCAACCGTCCCGTGAAGGCATGCCAGAACTGAACTTCGGTCTGCGCAGCGGCCGTATCAGCCGTGATCATGGCGGCGACGAGCGCACAGGCGGATGCAGTTGACCTCATGGTGTCCTCCCTTGGTTATCTATTGGATCGAGTGTTAGGCGGAGCGGTGCGCGTCACGCAAGACACAGGATTTTAACAGGTGGCGGTGTCGGCCTCGAGTGGCTTGGCATCCCCGCAGCCTGCCCAAGATTGGCGGCCGCGGAGGGTCTGATCCGAGCCGCCCAGCGGTTGCTTCGCCCCACATCCTTGGGCATGGTGCGCGCCTGCCCAGGCTGGCCCAGGCGCTCCCGAGACCCTGAGAGAGGCCGGACTTCACATGACGCTGAGCGCTGCTGCCGTCCAGGCGGCCTATGACGCCATCCAAGGCTCGATCATCCGCACGCCGACCGTGAGGGCTGCGCGGCTGTCCCTCAAGCTCGGGCTCGATCTGCACCTGAAGCTCGAAAACCTGCAGCATACCAATGCCTTCAAGGCCCGGGGGGCCCTGGCAAAACTGCTGACGCTGAGCCCTGAGGAGCTAGCCGTGGGCGTAATCGCCTGCAGCGCTGGGAACCATGCCCAAGGCGTTGCCTTTCACAGCGAGCGTCTGGGGGTGCGATCGGTCGTCGTGATGCCGGAGAGCACACCCTTCAACAAGGTCAAGCGCACGGCCGACTTTGGGGCCGAGGTCATTCTGCATGGCGCTTCCTTCGATGAGAGCGTCGCCTTCACCCTGGAGAAGGCCACGGCCGAAGGGCTCACCCTGATCCATCCTTTCGACGATCCCGATGTTGTGGCCGGCCAAGGGACCGTCGCCATCGAGATGCTGGAGCAGGAGCCGGACCTCGACGCCATCGTTGTGCCCATCGGCGGGGGGGGCCTGATTGCCGGTATCGCCCTGGCTGCGAAGGCGATCCGGCCGGAGATCGAGATCATCGGCGCCCAGTCCCAGCATTTCGATGCGGTGAAGGCGCATCTGTACGGCTCGGAGCCGACGATCGTTGGGGCCACGATGGCCGAGGGCATCGCCGTGCGCCAACCGTCACCGCGCAACCTCGAGGTCATCCGATCGCATGTCGACCAGGTCGTCACCGCGACCGAGGAGGAGATCGAGGACGCCCTCTTCGATCTCTTGTCGAACGAGAAGCTGGTTGCCGAGGGCGCCGCGGGGGCTGGCCTTGCTGTCGTCAAGGCGCTGCAGAGTTCACTCAGCGGTCGCAAAGTCGGTCTCGTGCTCTGTGGCGGCAATCTCGACTCCCGGCTCCTGTCGACGCTGATCCTGCGTGGGCTCGTGAAAGAGGGCCGGATCACGCGGCTGACCTTCGAGATCGACGATACCCCCGGTCAGCTCTCGGAGATCTCGCGCCTGATCGGGGAGAGCCGCGCCAACGTCCTGGAAGTGATCCATCAGCGGATGTTCCAGAGCGTCTCGCTGAAGCAGGCCGAGCTTGATGTCGTCATCGAAGGGCGCGACTGGATGCATGCCGACGAGATCGTCGAGAAACTGCGGACCGCGGGCTTCCGGGTCTCGAAGCGCCAGGGGCTTTAGCGGCTGTCGCCCCTGCCCCGCACGGCTCGGTGCAACACCGACAACGCGCCGGCTCCCTGCCCTCGGCGCCTGACGCCAAAGACGGTTTGCAAGCTGGCCAGAACGATGGATGGTGGAGCGGCCCATTCAGAGGAGCACCAGAGCGTGAGACTGGCCGATTGTCA
>JBCCLX010000318.1:0-5514 GCA_039026635.1 Pseudomonadota bacterium | reverse complement strand
CCCCGGCCGCTGGGCCTATGTGCGCGGGCAGAACGGGGCCGGCAAATCCTGTTTGCTCAAGGCTGTGATGGGGCTTTGGCCCTATGGCGAGGGGCTGATCACACGACCCGCTGGCACAGCACTTTTCGCGGGGCAGGAGCCAGATATCCCCGAGCGGCTGACCCTCAAGGAGCTGGTGACCTATCCCGATCTTGGCGAGCGGTATGATGATCTGGCTGTTGCCGCGGCGCTCGGTGAGGCGGGTCTGGCGCGTTTTGTGCCGCAGCTGGGCGCGGTGCTCTGTGCCGGCAAGCCTTGGAGCCAGACGCTTTCTGGGGGACAGAAGCAGCGGCTGGTGCTGGCGCGCATTCTGTTCCACCGCCCCGTCCTGCTGCTGCTGGACGAGGCCTGCTCCGCCCTGGATCCGGAGGCCGTCGTCGATTTCCACCGGATCCTGCGGGAGCACCTGGCCGCGTCCACCGTCCTCAGCGTGATGCATGACCCCGAACCCCCGCTCGACCCCGATGGCCGGCCGTTCTATGCCGATCTGGTGGTGATCGAGGAGGGGGTTGCCCGGCTCGAGCCTGTCGAACCCCGCCGCTTCCGCTTCGCCGCCGAGTGAGGGCGGGTTCAGCGCTGGGGAGAGCATGGGGATGACCGAGGCCTTCATCGCCGATCTGATGGCGCGAATGACCCTGGCCGAGAAGATCGGCCAACTTGTCCTGTTTGCCGCCGGCGAAGGGCCAGCCACCGGCGAGGGAGGCGGGCCGCCGCTTACGGCTCTGGTCGGAGACGGGCGCGTTGGGTCGGTCTTTGGCACTAAGTCGCTCGCCACGGTCCACCGGCTGCAGACAGAGGCCCTGAAGAGCCGGCTCGCGATCCCGCTCCTCTTTGCGGAGGACGTGATCCATGGGCACCGCACGCTGATGCCCCTGCCGCTGGGACAGGCGGCCAGCATGGATATGGCGCTGATCGAACGCTGTGCCGTGGCTGCGTCGGCCGAGGCTGCGGCCGAGGGCATCCATCAGGCCTATGCACCCATGCTCGATCTCGGTCGCGATGCGCGCTGGGGCCGGGTGGCCGAAGGGCCGGGGGAAGACCCTTGGCTCGGTGCCCGCTTTGCTGAGGCCGTCGCGCGCGGGTTTCAGGGGGACGATCTACGCGACCCCGCGCGCCTTTCGGCCTGCCTCAAGCATTTTGTCGGCTATGGCGCAGCGGTCGGGGGGCGCGACTATGATGCGGCCGAGATCGCGCCGGAGACGCTGTTCGATGTCTATGCCGAGCCGTTTCGCGCTGGTATCGCCGCCGGTGCCACGGCCGTCATGGCGGGTTTTCACGCGCTGAACGGGGTGCCGATGCACGCCCATCGCCCGCTGATCGAAGGGTGGCTGCGCGGCGCTCTCGGCTGGGATGGCGTGATGGTCTCCGACTACACCGCGCTGCGGGAGCTCTCGGCCCATGGGATCGGGGGGCCGGAGGCGCGGACGGTGCGGGCGCTTCTCGCCGGGGTCGATCTCGACATGATCTCCGGCGACTATCTGGACAGGCTCGAAGGGCTCGCGGCGGCGGGGCTCGAAGACCCTGAGGCGGGCATTGCCGTTTCTGCCGCTGAGATCCGGGCGGCCATCGATGCCGGCTGCACCCGGGTGCTGGCCCTCAAGCAGCGCTTGGGTCTCTTCGACGATCCGTGGCGGGGCAGCGATCCTGAGGCAGGCACGCCCTTTGCTGGTGCGCCCATGCCACTTGCCCCCGAGACCCGGGCGTTGGCGCGAGAGGCGGCGGCGGCCAGTGCGGTGCTCTTGGAGAACGACGGGATCCTGCCGCTGGCCGAAGCGGGGCTGAAGATCGCGCTGATCGGTCCCTTGGCGGACGATAGGCCCAATATGCTGGGGACCTGGGCCGTCGCCGGCGATCCGGATCAGGCGGTGACGATCCGAGAGGGCCTCGCGGCGGCGGGCAACATCCTGCGTATGGCCCCCGGTGCTCCCATCGTGGACGATCCTGCCGTGATCGACCGGCTCAACTTCGTGCCTCGCACGGTGACCCCGGACCCGCGTGACCCGGAGACCCTGCTGGCAGAGGCCGAGGCGCTGGCCGATTGGGCCGATGTGGTCGTCCTCGTGGTCGGGGAGGCGAAAGAGCACACGGGCGAATGCGCGAGCCGTGCTGAACCGGATATCCCCGCCCCGCAGCGCGAGCTCATCGCAGCGCTTGGGGCCCGCGATACCCCGCTCGTCGCCGTCGTGCTCGCCGGGCGCGCGCTTGTGCTGGGCGATCTGCCAGAGCGGGTGCGGGCCCTGGTCTATGCCTTCTTCGGGGGAACTGAGATGGGGAACGGTCTCGCCGATCTGCTCTATGGTCGGGCAGAGCCGGTGGCGCGCTTGCCCGTCTCGCTGCCGGCCCATGCCGGGCAGATCCCGCTCCATCACGGGGGGCATGAGGGCGGGCGCCCCTGGCCCGGTCAGTGGCGCAAGTTCACGACCACCTACATCGATCTGCCGGACGATCAGCACCCGGCACGAGGGCGATACCCTTTCGGAGCGGGCCAGGCCTACACCAGCTTCCATTTCGATCCGCCCGTGCTCGCCGCGTCGCGCTTGGCGGGGCCGGAAGCTGTGGTCGAGGTTTCGGTGCAGGTCAGGAACACGGGTGCGCGGGGGGGAACGGCCGTCGTCCAGCTCTATGTCTCCGACCCCGTCGCCCGGATCGCGCGGCCGGCACAGGAGTTAAAGGGCATCGCGCGCCTCGCGCTTGGGCCGGGGGAAAGCGGCACGGTGCAGTTCACGCTCGACCGTGCGGCGCTCTCCTACACGCTGTGCGACGCGGCGGGGATGCCCGGGCGCGTTTGGGATCCCGGCGCCTTCATCATTCGCACGGGGCCGGATGCGGCGACGACCGACGCGGTGACGCTCATCTGGGACGCATGAGCGCCCGCGTGGTGGTGAGCGCGTCCTGCGCGTTTTCATCTGGCACGACCGGCGGCCAGGGCCGTGCGATGCGGCTGAGCACGCCGGTCAGCGCCGTCTCATAGGCGAGGCCTGAGGGGCAGTGATTGTTGCCAGGCACGGTCTCGAGCGGCAGAGCGCGGGGCAGGCAGCAGCGGAGGCGCTCCACATCGGAGGGACGGGTCAGCCCGTCTCGGGCAGCGACCACCATGCCGACGGGCTGCCGGATCTCGGCGGCAAGCGGCGCCAGGTCGTGGCGGCTGTACTCCGCGATCGCCCCCGGCACCTCTGCCTCAAGCGCGGCCACAGCGGCCGGTCCCATGGCAAAGCGTGCGGCCAGGATCGCGGCGCCTGAGACGACCGGCGAGACGGCGAGAACAGCCCCCACCGCTCCAGGCCCGCGCGTCGCCGCCAGGCTGAGCGCTGCATAGCTGCCCATGCTGTGCCCTGCGAGCAGAAGGGGACCCGTCGGTAGACCCAGCGTCTGTGCACCGCCGCGGCCCAGGAAATCGAGGATCGCACTCGCGTCGTCGAGATGGCCCTGCATCGTGAAGGCTGCCGCCTCGCCATCGGCTGTCCCGGCCTCGGTATTCGGTGCCGAGTTGCGCAGGGCCGGGACCAGAACGCTGAAGCCCATGCTGAGGAGCGTGCGCGTGAGCCCGACCATCTGCGGCTGGTCCGGCGCCCCGTTGCGCCCGTGGAGCGCGATGGCCAGGCCCCGCGAAGCGTCACCGGCAAGCGCCACGCGAAGACCAACGCGCCCCTGGGGCGTGAGAAGATCTGCGAGTTGCGTGAGGTTCGTCATGTTCTGGAGACCGTGGAGCGGGCGATGAGATTCGAACTCACGACCCCAACCTTGGCAAGGTTGTGCTCTACCCCTGAGCTACGCCCGCGTCCGTCGGTGGCGGGTGTATTACAGGATTTCAGAGAGCGCGCAAGCGCTGGGCCGCGCAAAAATCTCGGTCTTGTGACGCGCTGGAGAGCGGGCAAAACGGGGGCTTGCTGGCGCCCCAGAGGACGTATCGGCCTGCCGTGACTGGCGGTCGTCCGGGCGCCTCTGCCCGTCGGATCAATGCCGCTTGGCAAAGCGCTCGGCCGGTGCTGCGGCGCGTTTGACGGGGGCTGTTGGGCGCAGATGTCCCTTGAGAAAGTCGATCATCGCCCGCGTCTTGCAGGGCAGGAAGCTGCGCGAGGGATAGACCACCCAGGCGCCGGCCTCGAAGCTGTCCTGTGCCGCGCGCCATTCGGGCAGCATGTCGACGAGGCGCTGCGCGGCAAGATCGTCCTCCACCAGCCAGTCCGGCAACATGGCGGGCCCGAGGCCGCCCCGCGCGGCATCGCGCAGCGCCAGGGGCGAGGAGATCGCCACATCGCCGTCGACCATCACCTCCACCGGTTCGGCACGCGTCACGCTGCGAAAGCGCCAGACTGAGCGCCGGCCCGAGAAGGACATCCGCAGGCAGCGATGTTGGGCTAAATGTTCCGGGCATTCCGGCAGGCCCAAGCGATCCGCGTAATCGGGACTGGCGACCACGTGATAGCGCGTCTCGCAGAGCTTGCCGATCACACCCCCTTCGCTCGGCATCGGCCCGATGCGGATGGCCAGATCGATCTTCTCGCTCACAAGGTCGATGATGTCGTCGCTCAGGATCAGCTCTACGGCGAGACCGGGATGCCGGCGGCGCAGCTCGGCCAAGGCAGGGGCGATCACGGCGGTACCGAAGGCCATCGAGGTTGTCAGGCGCAGCGTGCCTGTCGGCTCGCCGGTCAGCGCACGCGCGGCCTCGCGGGCACGCTCCAACTCGTCGAGTGCGGGCTCGGAATGGGCGAGAAAGGTGGCGCCCGCTTCCGTCAGCGAGACCCGCCGGGTCGAGCGTTGAAAGAGCCGGACGCCGAGTGCCTCCTCCAGCGCCGCGATGGCGCGCGAAACCGAAGACGGGTCCAGACCATGATGACGCGCGGCGGCGGCGAAGCTTCCTTGCCTAGCAACCTCGGCGAACAGTTTGATCTGGTCGATTTCCATGTGTCGTGTTCCCCCGAAGTCGCAAATAGTCTGGTCCGCCCGAGTGGTGGTACGCAGAAATCTGGACGATAGATGAAAAATCTGCAGCGCAGGAGCGTTTAAGTGCCTCTGCGATGTTAGCCAGTCAAGATCGAAAACAGAAATGGTCGCAAGGGATGACGACAATAGCCACAATGACACGCCAGCCGTGTCTCGTTCACCATTACAGGTCAGATTAAATCGAGATCAGACGACGTGACATGGGACAAGGTAACCGGGATTGACAGTTGCCGATGAGGTCTTCTCTCGACTCATGCCCAACCGGGCCGGCAACCCTTTCAGAGCGCGCGCGTGCCCGGGTTTCTGCAGCGCAGCTTACGCGCCGGTCAGGAATACGTGGAGGGCGACCGGACCATGGGCGCCGAGCTGGAGCTTCTGGCCGATATCGGCCGAGCGAGAGGGGCCGGTCACGAGGTTCACGGTGCGCGGGTCGAGCCCCGTGGCCCGCCAGCGCGCCCACATCTCCTCATAGCCGCCGACCACATCGCTGGCATCGAGGAGCACGAAATGGGTCTCGCCCAGGAAGGT
>JBCCLX010000317.1:0-5559 GCA_039026635.1 Pseudomonadota bacterium | reverse complement strand
TTGAGGAAGAAGATCCAGATCCCAAAGATGATCAGCATCGGCAGCCAGAAACCGAGGGTGGAGAGCAGCCCGCCCCGCTCCTGCGGCTCGACGTTGATGTTGACGTTGTTCGCCCGCAGCGTCTCAACGAGGTTCGCATCGCGCGGCTGCACCGTCGTCACCCGCTCGCGGCCCGAGGTCTGCGCCACGACGGTTTCGCCGTCGATCGTGGCCTCCACGATCTCACCCGCCTCAACGCGCTCGATGAACTGCGAATAGCTGATCTCGCGACCACCCCCGGCACTGCCACCGTCCTGGAACACGCTGAAAAGCGTCACGAGCAGAAGGATCAGGATGGCCCAGAAAGCCAAGTTCTTCGCGTTGCCCAAGAGGACATCCCCCCGAAATTTATGTGTGAGGCCGCGCCGTCACGGCTCGATCAAACTCACATGTAGGCCTTAACGAGTGACGGATAAGACCCGTTTTGCCACGGCGACAAGACTACACACCCTCCAAGAGCGCCGACAACCGCCGGGCGACGGCGTTGTGGAAGACGCCGGGCGTCGTCCAGGGGGTCGCTGGCGGAGGGCCGGGCACGCCCCACCCATCCCGCGTCAACACGGCCTCGAGCGTCCCATCGGCTCGGATCGCAGCGGGTGCGGACAGGCGGGCCGCGCGGGGGGACGCCATGAAGCGCTCGAACCCGTCCGCCCGTCCGGCGATCGTCAGCTCCCCTGCCTTTTTGATCGCGGTGAGCCGCGCCTCGCCGAGGGCGCCGAGTGTCAGCCCGACCCGTCCCGAGGCCAAACCCACCCGTGCATCCCAGAGGGCAGCGGTCCCGTCCTGAGCCGTGCCTTCGTCTGAGATCGTCACCGGGGGAGCGCAGGCGACTTCCTCTCGACAGAGCGCGATAGCCGGCCCCGTGAAGAGCGAGGACGCCGGTTGATTGGTCGCGACGAGCAGGATGCCGTCGGCGAGGGGCTGGTCAGGGGGCGGCCAGGGCAGGTCCCGGGTGAAGGCGAGCCCCCGCTCGAGCGCCTCCCGCCGCGGTGGATAGGCTGCGGCCGTCAGGGCTTTGGCCGCGCGCGCGAGGAGGCGCATGGCTGTCTCAGGCTCGCCCAGCAGCGCGTCGCGCGCAATCAGGATCTCGCCGGCGATCCCCTGCCCCAGGCGGCCTTGCGCCAAGCCGGCAACCGCCGCATCGAGCATCGAGAGCGTGGCGCGCATGCGCGTGGCCGTCGCCGCAAGGGCCGGCGCGGTGAGACCCAAGGGTGCGAGGGTGGCGAGGGCCGTGCGGGCGCGCGTGCGATCGAAGGCTGGGTCCGCATTGGTCGGATCCTCGATCCAGCCGAGCCCCTCGTTGCGGAGGACGTCACGCAGCGCGGCACGAGAGACGCCGAGAAGCGGCCGGATCACGGTGAGCGGTGGCGGCCCCGCACGCTGGCGGATCTCGGCGATGCCGGCCAGACCGTCGACCCCTGCGCCGCGGGCAAGCCGCATCAGGAGCGTCTCCGCCTGATCATCCTCGGTGTGGGCCGTGGCGATGGCGGCGAGGCCCTCGCTCTGTGCCCAAGCCGTGAGTGCAGCATAGCGGGCAGCCCGCGCGCGGGCCTGGAGGTTCCCCGTACCGCCCGCATCGCCCGCATCGCCCTCAAGAAGGCAATGGGAGACGCCGAGGGAGGCCGCAAGTCTCGCCACGGCGGCGACCTCGGCGGGGGCCGCCCCCCGCAATCCATGATCGATGGTGGCGGCCATGATCCGGCGATCCCGCGCCCGGGCCCAGCGGCTGGCGATCAGGAGGAGTGCCAGACTGTCACCACCGCCCGAGACGGCAAGGCCGAGGGGTCCTGGCGGGGCGAGGCGATCCAGGCCGGCAAAGACCGCGCCTTCGATCATGGTCGGGGCAGCTGCGGCTCGGCCCGTGGACGTCACGCCCGTGGAGGTCTCGTCTCTGGCTTCAGCCGCAGGCAAGGCGGCCGGCTTCGCTCTCGGCCTCGCCCACAGCGCGGGTCGATGTGGGGAAGCGGGTGCGCACCTCCGTGAAGGTCAGGCAGGCCTCGTTGAACTGGCCAAGACGGGCAAGCGAGACGCCGAGCTTCACCAGGTTGTCTGCGGCCGCGGGCCCGTCCGGATCGGCCTCATAGCCTGTGAGATAAGCTCTGGCCGCGCGCTGGTAGCTGCCGCCCGTAAAGGCCGTCTCGCCCCGCCAGTAATGGGCGCGCGGCACCAGGGGGCTCGCGGGATAGCTTGCCAGGAAGTCATCAAGCGCGTCATCGGCATCGGCGAGCCGGCCCTGCTGCACGAAGCGCACCGCGTCATCCAAGGCCCGCTGCTCGGACACCGAGACGGCCGTAAAACCGCCGCCCGAGCCGCCGCCCGTACCCCCGCCGCCGCCGCTGCCTCCCCCGCCAAGCGGTGGCGGGTTGGCCGGCAAGGCCGCGACATCGCCGCCCTCCAGCTCGGTCAAGCGAAACTCGAAATCGCCAAAGCGCCGCTCGGCATCGCGCGCGATGGTCTCGATGCGGTAGGATAGCCGCTCGATCTCACCGGTGATCCGCTGCAGCTCCGCCTCGATCTCGGCCAGGCGCTGGACGGTCGAGCCGCCAGCCCCCTGGCGCATCTGCTGCACCTCGGCCTCCAGCCGGTCGACCCGCTCACGCAGCTCACGCCCGAAGAGCTGGGCCTCTGCCGGCGCGCAGAGCCCTAGGGCGAGACCAAGGGCGGCAAGAACGACCGGCGCGCGCATCAGGAGACGCCGCCGCCCGCAAGCACGGTCACCCCGCGCCGGTTCTCAGACCAGCAGCTCTCGTTCGAGCAGGTCGAGACCGGGCGCTCCTTACCGAAAGTTACAGTCTGCAGGCGCGAGCCGGACACGCCCTCGGCCTCCAGGAAGGCGCGCACTGCATTGGCCCGGCGCGCGCCGAGGGCGAGGTTGTAGTCCCGGGTCCCGCGCTCATCGGCATGGCCCTCGATGGTCGCGCTGATGCCTGGGTTATCGGCGAGCCAGCGGGCCTGTTGGACCAGCACGTCCTGGCCGGCGAGCGTGATGGTGGTCGAGTCGGTCTCGAAGAACACGCGGTCGCCGATCACGGTGTTGAAGTACTCTGGGCTGTCCACGGGCGGCAGCCCGTCTTGCGTGACGCCCGCGCCGGTGCCGGCATTCTGGATGCCGCCCTCCGCAAGCTCCTCATCCGAGGACGAACAGGCGGCGACGAGCGCCGCGACGGCGATAACTGCTGCGATACGGATCATTCTCGATCTCCTGTTGCTGCCCCTCGGGGCATCTGCCCGCCGGGGATGGGCCTCTTCGGCCCCTGCCTTCTTGCCGCCGGGCCCTGGAGCACCGTGGCCGTCCTCCCCGCTCAAAGCTCACGCTCAACGCTCGGGGTTATCGCGCGCCCCTGGCGGGGCCGCAACGCAGAAACAGGTCGACCACCCCACCCCTGCGGCTGCGCCCTCTCACAGCGCTGTCCTCGGCGGTGCCATCAACGCCGCAACGGTGACCAGGTGGGATCCGAACCACCGTTCGGCGTCTCGACCTCACGCAGGAACCGGCCCGAGACGTCAACGGACATCAGCTTCGCCCGGCCGGACTCGCCCGCCCCCTCCCGGAAGAACATCAAGACCCGACCATTGGGCGCCCAAGTCGGCCCTTCGTCGAGGAAGCTCGTGGTCAGCAGCTTTTCGTCGGATCCATCCTCGCGCATCACACCGATATGAAAGCGCCCGCCCAGGATCTTGGTGAAGGCGATCATATCGCCGGCTGGGGACCAGACGGGAGTGCCGTAGCGTCCCTCCCCGAAGCTGATCCGCTGGGCCGAACCGCCGTTGGCGCCCATTACATAGAGCTGCTGGCTGCCACCGCGGTCGCTCTCGAAGACAATGCGGCTGCCATCTGGAGCGAAGCTTGGCGCCGTGTCGATGGCGGGGCTGTTGGTCAACCGCGTCACCTGACGGTTGGCGAGGCGCAGCGCGAAGATATCGGTGTTGCCGCCCTGGCTCATGGACAGGATGACCCTGTCGCCCGAGGGCGAGAAGCGGGGCGCGAAGGTCATGCCGTCGAAAAAGCCCAGGCGCTCGCGTTGGCCCGTGTCGAGGTTGCGAAGATAGACCTGCGGCGTGCCGTCATCATAGCTGATGTAGAGGATCGTCTGCTCGTTCGGGCTGAAGCGGGGCGTCAGCATCAGATCGCTGTCCGAGGGCAGATAGCGCAGGTTCGCACCGTCCTGATCCATCAGCGCGAGCCGCTTGACGCGGTTGTTCTTGGGACCCGTCTCATCGATGAAGACGACACGGCTGTCGAAATAGGGCCCCTCGCCCGTCAGCGCGGCATAGACCCCGTCGGCGACCTTATGCGCGATGCGGCGCCAGTCGTCGGCTGAGGCCAAGAGCTGCTGGCCTTCCACCTGTTCGGCGCCGAAGACGTCGAAGACGCGGTACTGCACGCGCAGGCGCCCATCGCCGAGCTGGCCGACGCGCCCCCGCACCAGCGCCTGGATGCCGATGGTCCGCCATGCCTCGAACGGGGGGACCGCGTCGAAGGAGACCCGCTCGGCCACGCTCGCCTGCGGGTCGACGACGCGGAAAAGCCCGGAGCGTTCGAGATCGGCGACGATAACGCCAGTGATGTCGCTCGCCGCCGCCGCGAGGCTCGGGTCCTCCAGCTCGAAGGGCTCTACCGCCGTTGGCAACGGCTCGAAATCCGCGCCGGTCACATCGATGAGAAGCGGGCCGGGCGACGCATCCTGCGCCCGCGCATGCGAGGGGAGAAGGCCGGCGCTCAGCAAAGCCACCAGGATCAGAGCGACGCCGCCGAGAGGCGCGCGCACAGGCTGCAGTAGACGGTTCATGACGAGAAACTGACCCCCCCTTTTTCCGGCGTGAAGGTGACGTGGATCTCCGCCCACGCTGCATACTTCGCCGCCGGGAGCCGGGAGAAGACCCCGGCGCTTGCTGCCCGCAGAAGCGCGATCCGCGCTTGACGGTAGATCAGGTCCAGCACGGGCCCATCGGCACCTTGAGCCGAGACGCGGCGCGGGCCATCGGTGATCCGTCCTCCGCGGTCGAGCGCGATCGCGACAGTGACGGAGGCGCCGGGCGCGGGCCGACCGTTGTAAGTGAAATACTCCCGGATCCCGATCGAGAGCGCGTCCCGCTCACCGCGGCTGACCTGCTGTGAGAAATTGGGCGCCCGGGCGGTGCGCTGGTTGGCCGTGGCGCCGCCCGAGCCGTTCTGACCCTGGGCTTGGCGCTCGGCGGTCTCGGCCCGTTCGGCCGCCTCTGCCTCGGCGATCAGCTGCTCGATCCCGCTCGGCTCCGTTGCCGGCTCTCGCGCCGGTGGCACATTGGCGGGGCGCGCGCGCGGGATCGCGGCGACGCTGGGGGCGGCACCCGCGTCGGCTGCCGCCTCGGCCACCTCGGTCTCCGTTGCGGTCTCAGCCTCCGCCTCGGCGTCGGCGTTGTCCTCAGTGGCCACCTCGGTCTCGGCCGCTGTCTCGACATCGGGGCGCTGCGGGGCCTCAGGCCTTGGGCCGGGCGCATCCACGGCGCGCGAGGCGAGCGGTTGCACGGCGTCGCTCG
>JBCCLX010000316.1:0-5565 GCA_039026635.1 Pseudomonadota bacterium | reverse complement strand
GGGCCGCTCGGCGGAGCAGGCGCTCGAGATCATGCGCGACAGTCGCATCGGGGCGCATGGCGCGGTGGCCCTGATCCTTGCCTTCGCCGCGCGGATCACGCTTCTCGCAGCGCTCAGCCCCCTCGCAGCGGCAGGGGCGCTTGCGCTGGGGATGGCCATCGGGCGCGCTGCGATCCTGCCCGTGGTCGCGCTCGAGCGGCCCGCACGGCCCGATGGGCTCGCGAGGCTGATCGCGCGACCCGATGGCGGGCATGGCTTCTATCCGCGCGATATCCTCGCCCTGGCGGCGACCCTGGCGCTGGCCGTCGGCATGGCAGGCATTGCCGGGGTCCTGGCTTTGGGGCTCGGCGCGTCTTGCGCCCTCCTGGTCGGCCGCTTTGCCCGGGCGCGGCTCGGCGGGATCACCGGCGATGTGCTCGGGGCCGCGGCGGTGCTGGCAGAGATCGCGGCGATCGCGGCGCTGGTGGGCCTGCGATGAGCGCTTTCTTGTTCCTGCGCCATCCCCCGGTCGCTGCGGCAGGGATTTGCTATGGACGCTCCGAGGTGCCGCTCGACCCCGACGCGCCCAAGGCCATCGAGGCCGCTTGTGCCGCTGCCCCGAGAGCCCTCCCCGTGATCACGAGCCCGGCCCGGCGTGCGCTGGTTCTGGCCGAAGCGCTCGCGGCGCGGGATGGTGCCGTGCCGCTGGTCGACCCTCGCCTGCAGGAGCTCGACTTCGGGACCTGGGAGGGCCGGCCCTGGAGCGCGATAGATCGCCGCGAGAGCGACCCCTGGGCCGAGGATCCGATCCATCGCGCACCGCCCGGCGGAGAGGCCTTCCACGACCTTCTGGCGCGCGTCAGGGCCGCTTTGGCCGAGGCGCCGCCAGGGGCGCTGATCGTCACTCATGCGGGGCCGATCCGGGCTGCGCATATGCTCGCTGGGCGCGCGGATTTCAGGGCGGCTTTTGCGGCCCCGGTCCCTTATGCCACGCCAATCCCCATCACACTGCCTGCCGGCGCGCTCTCCAACGGCGACGCGTCATCCCCAACGCCCCCTTCGGAGGTCCCATGGCCCGGCTCACCCTGATCCTCGGCGGCGCACGCTCCGGCAAATCCGCCCGTGCGCTGGCGCTCGCGGAGGCTGCGGCGGAGGCACGGGTCTTCCTTGCGACCGCCGAGGCCCTCGATGACGAGATGGCGGATCGGATCGCGCGCCATAAGGCGGAGCGAGGGGTCGGCTGGGCGCTTGTGGAGGCACCGCTCGATGTGGGCGCGGCGGTGAGCGGCGCGGCGGCAGCTGAGCGCGTGATCCTGATCGACTGTCTCACGCTCTGGCTCTCCAACCTTATGCATGACGAGCGGGACGTGGCAGCGGAAACGGTCGGCCTTCTCGCAGCGGTCGCCGCGGCGCCCGGATCGGTCGTGATGGTCTCGAATGAGATCGGATTGGGGCTCGCACCCATGAACGCCCTCGGGCGGGCTTTCCGCGATGCGCAAGGCCGGCTCAATCAACAGGTGGCCGCTGCCGCGGGCCGCGTGGAGTTCGTGGCCGCCGGCCTGCCGCTCGTGCTTAAGGAAGAGTGATGGAACGGCGCTGCGGCTAGCGGGCGCGCTGCCCCAAGGTGTCCAGCAGCTCATGGACCCGATCCGCCCCCGTCACCGCCTCACGCACCAGCCCGTCGAAGAGGCGGGCCATACGGCGCACATCTTCCGCCCCCTGCAGCACGAGATAGCCGGGGCCGAGGTAAAGCGCGGCGCGGAGCGGACCGAAGACGGTAAAGGGCGCGGCGAAGCGGGTACGCCCGTTGTAGAGATGGAGACGTAGCGCGGGGTAGTGATGCTTGGCCAAGGCTGACATGCGCAGGAGCTGATGGCAGCGCAGGCTCGCGTCGATACCGCGAAAGAGACCGACGCCTGCTGCCAGGTCTTCCACCGTTTGCACGGGCATCGCGATCTCCAGGTCCGTCTCCCCAAGCGCCACGGTCTCCAGCGCGACTTCTGCCTGTTCGAGCCGTCCCGGTCCTGCACCGACTGTCGGCAGAAACTCCGGTAGCGAGAGCTGATCGGGCAGGAGCGCGGGGACATAGCGGATTTTGTGCCCTGCCGCCTCGCGGTGCCATCGCGCAATCGGGCTTTCAAGATCGCCGTCCGGCACATCCTCGATGGCGATGAGGGGCTCGAGGCGCCGCGCGCCCTCCTCGGCGAAGGAGAGACCGAGAAGCCAGTCCACCGACACGTCCCCCGCCTCCGCGATTCGTCGCAACGCCTCGGCCCGGGGCAGGCGGGTCGATGTGGGGGAGAGAAATTCGCTCAGCGCCGACCGGTCGAGCCCTGAATCACGCGCGAGCGCCGAGATCCCGCCCGGCCGATCCACGAGCTGGCGGAGGCGCTCTGCGAAGAGAATATGCAAGTCTCGCTTATCCATGTCGTGATAATACACGGATCGTGCGTTTTCACGACATGCTTTCAATAAAGAGCGCGGATCTGCGGATAACACGACGGATCTGCCAGATTGCCAAGGCGGGCTCTGGCGCCTCACAGTTTTGTTATGCGTGATCTGTCTCCCCTGCCGCCTGCCGGCCCCCCAGTGCTGACGTCGACCTCACTTGCCCCAACCCAAGGCGGCTCGCCGAGCGCGATCACTGAACGTGTGGCACTCGAAGACCGGGGGCCGGCCCTGCGCCCAAGGCGCAATCTGGGTGTCGACAAGCCGGAGTGGCCGACGCTGGGGCTGATCGTGCTCACCTATGCCCTTTGGCTCGGGGTGACGGCGCTCGCAGGGCTCACGGAAAGCGTGGTGCTGCAGATCGCGGCCGTCGTTGGGATCGCGCTGGCAACCGCGATGCACTCATCGCTCAGCCATGAGATCACGCATGGCCACCCGCTGCCCTCACGTGCCTGGAGCGAGGCCCTGGTCTTCCCGGCCCTCAGTCTCGCCATCCCCTATGAACGCTTCCGTGACACCCATCTCGCGCATCACCGAGACGAGCGGCTCACCGATCCGCATGAGGATCCCGAGAGCAACTATCTAGACCCTGCAGTCTGGGCGGGCCTGCCACGACCGGTCAAATGGCTGATGCTCTTCAACAATCGCCTGGTCGGGCGCATGCTGATCGGGCCGGCGCTGGGGCTTGTGCGCTTCTATGCCGACGACCTTACGGCGTGGCGGGTGCCGGCTGTTCGGCGTGCCTGGGCGCTTCATGCACTTGGGCTGATCCCGGTCGTGGGTTGGCTCATGCTCTTGGGCACGCCCGCCTGGGTGGTGCTGGTGGGCAGCTATGCGGGGCTCTCGCTCCTGCGCATTCGGACCTTTCTCGAGCATCGCGCGCATGAGCGGGCGCCGGGCCGCTCGGTGATCATCGAGGATCGGGGCCCGCTGGCGGTCCTCTTCCTCAACAACAACCTCCACGCGCTCCACCATGCCCAGCCGCGCGTGGCCTGGTACCGGCTGCCCGCGCTCTATCGCGTGCGGCGCGAGGCGCTGCTGCGGGACAACGGCGGCTATAGCTACCCGTCCTATTGGGCCGTCTTTGCCGCCCATCTTTGGCAAGCGAAGGATCCCGTCCCCCATCCGCTGATGCCGACGTTGATGCCGGCAGGCTCGGCACGCGGGCCGGACGCCGGGCACGCAGGGCCCGTCAGACGCCGCAGCACCCAGGCGCCGGCGCCGCGCCAGGCCAGCGTGAATGCGCAGGCCCCCGCTGGCGAGGCCTGATCTGCAACTCAGCGTTGGGGGTGGTTAGGAGCGCAGCTGCGCCAGCCGCTTGAGCCGCGCCTTGGTCGCCGGATCGGTCTTAACCGCAGAACCGTCACGCAGCGCGGGGATGAGGGTCTTCGCAAGCGCCTTGCCGAGCTCGACCCCCCATTGGTCGAAGGCGTTGATCCCCCAGATCGCCGCCTGAACGAAGACTTTTTGCTCGAAAAGCGCGATCAGCCGGCCGAGCGCATAGGGGTCGAGCCGGCGATACAGGATCGTGGTTGAGGGACGATCGCCCGGGAAACTCCGATGTGGCGCCAGACGGTCGATCTCTGCAGGCGCGCGCTCCTCGGCCAGCATTTCCGCGCGCACCTCCCCCTCCGTCTTCCCGAAAGCCAGTGCCGCCCCTTGGGCGAGGCAATTGGCCAGCAGCAGCGCATGATGATCGCCCAGGCTCTCGCGCGGCGCGGCGGCAGCGATGAAATCGACCGGGATCACATCGCTGCCCTGATGGAGGAGCTGAAAAAAGGAATGCTGCGCGTTGGTGCCCGGTTCGCCAAAGACCAATGGGCCCGTCGCCGCTGTGACCGGCGTCCCATCGCGCGTGACTCGCTTGCCATTGCTCTCCATGTCGAGCTGCTGGACATAGGCCGCGAAGCGCTCCAGCCGCTGATCATAGGGAATGAGCGCCACCGAGGGCAGGCCGAGCGCGTTGCGCCGCCAGATCCCGGCGAGCGCATAAAGAACCGGTAGGTTCTCCTCAAGGGGCGCTTCCAAAAAGTGGCGATCGAGATCGGCAGCACCCTGGAGGAAGGAGCGAAAGCCCTCCGGCCCGATGGCGATGGCAAGCGGCAGCCCGATGGCCGACCAAACCGAATAGCGCCCGCCCACCCAGTCACGAAACCCGAAGACACGGGCGGGGCCGATCCCGAAGGCGGCCGTGCCCTCCAGATTGGTCGAGACCGCTGCCATCTGCGCGCCGGCCTCGAGCCCTGCGCTTTGCAGCCAGGCGCGGGCCGAGGCCGCATTGGCCATGGTCTCGAGTGTCGTGAAGGTCTTCGAGGCGATGATCACAAGCGTGCGTGCGGGATCGAGCGCGCGGGTGACATCGGCAAAATGCGCCCCGTCGACGTTGGAGACGAAATGCAGCCGCGGCCCGTCTGCATCCGCCGCAAGCGCCCGGACCGCCATCGCCGGGCCGAGATCGGAGCCGCCGATCCCGATGTTGATCACATCCGTAAAGGGCCCGCCTGGCCCAGCGATGCGCCCCGTCCGCAGATCCTGCGCGAAGGCGAGGAAGCGCTCGCGCACCGGTGCCACCTCCTCGATCCCCGCGACCGCCGGTGCCACTGAGCCGCGCAGCGCCATATGCAGCACCGCACGATCCTCTGTCAGATTGATCGGCGCCCCGGCCGCCATGCGATCCCGGAGCCCTGCCACATCCGCCGCCTGCGCGAGTGCCACCAGCGCCGCGAGAGCCGCCTCGTCGAGCTTCTCCATCGAGAGATCGAGCGAGAGGTCGTCGAGGGCGAAGACCAGCGCCTCAGCCCGGCCCGGATCCTCGGTAAAAAGCGCCCGCAAGCTCGTCATCCTCAGCCGTGCGGCCTCGCGCTCCACGGCCTGCCAAGCAGCCTCGACCATCGCGCTCTCCCCCGTGGGCTCTCCGTCCCCGCTCCTGGGGCGCTGCGACCGCGTTATCAGGCACGGCCCTCCTCGTCGACGCCGATCCAGCACCACTTTGCCGCGACCGGCGCCGGTCCTCCGCGTGCATTGACATAAAGCATCGAAAAATGTGTGCGGCCGACCTGATCGAAAAGGGCGCCCAAAAGCCGCGCCAGATACATCGACGCAATGAAGACTGCCAGAGACTGCTGGCCGACTTTCATG
>JBCCLX010000315.1:0-5570 GCA_039026635.1 Pseudomonadota bacterium | reverse complement strand
GCTCGCCGAAGGCGCGCGCGTCAAGCTCAGCACCACCATGGGCGCCCGGGGCCTGCATGCCCAGGAAATCTTGGAGGTCGACAGCAGCGATGCTGTCGCAGCCGCGCCGGCGCAGCCGATGATGAACACCGGCGCGCCGCGGCCGACCGACTTCTTGAGCCCAGACGCCGATCTCGGCCCACTGCAGCCGGCCCGCGTGAAGTGGTTCGACAAGCAAAAGGGCTTCGGCTTCGTCAATGTCTTCGGCAACCCGGACGATGTCTTCGTGCATATGGAGATCGTGCGTCGCTGCGGGTTTCCGGATCTCTCGTCCGGCGAGGGCATGGCTGTGCGCACCTTCCGCGGGCCGCGCGGGCTGATGGTGGCTGAACTGCGCCTTTGGGAGACGGCCGCTCAGGAAGAGGCCGAGAAGCAGGCCAGCGGTGGGTCCGGCGGCCAGTGACGCGACGCGTGACGCAGCCTACGAGCCCGTCCCTGACGCAGCGGCTCGTGACGCGGCAGACGATCCGACCGGCGACGACGCCGCCGATCACGCGGCATTCGCCAGCAGATCCCCGGCATTTTAAACACTCAAACCGCGTTGCTGCCGCTGGTCTGGCCGCCGTCCTTCTTGCGGGCGCAGGTCAGCCAGCCGCCGCTGCCGGGGCCGCTTGCCGCGCGGAGACGATCACGCTGGCTGGCGATGGTGCTGCCGTCACCTACACGATCGAGATCGCGGATGAGCCGGCCGAGCATGCGGAAGGTCTGATGTTCCGCACCGAAATGGCGGCTGACCGTGGGATGCTGTTTTTGTTCGAGCGCCCGCGGATCGCGCGCTTTTGGATGCGGAACACCTTCATTCCGCTCGACATGATCTTCATCGACAGTGCTGGTCGCGTGATCAATGTGGAGGCGGATACCGTGCCGTTCTCGGAGCAGCCGCGCTCCTCGACGGCGCCGGTCATCGCTGTGCTGGAGGTCAATGCGGGCGAGGCGGCGGAGCATGGGATCGGGCCTGGCACTGCCGTCACCCATCCGTTCTTCACCGATGCGTGTCAGTAGCCGGCGTCGCTGATACCGAGCCCGCTGCGCCTGCAGCCGCGCGTGGCGCTTGCGCCAGCCGGCATTGGCGTTCTACCACCCGCTGGGCGCACGAAGCGGCGCCGGTCGGAGCGTAGCGCAGCCTGGTAGCGCGTCGGTTTTGGGTACCGAAGGTCGCGAGTTCGAATCTCGCCGCTCCGACCAGCCCTCTCAACAGCGCTGTGGCGCCCCCCCCCAGGCTCATCTCGATCGTGTCACCGCTCGAGGGCCTGGATCTCCCGGTCGAGCCGGGGATGTCCCTGCCAGGGGGGCTGAAGACGGGGGCGCTGAAGACGGGGGCGCTGAAGACGGGGGCGCTAAAGACGGGGGCGCTGGCGACATCGCGGTGGGATGTCGGCTGATCCGGTCCGGTCTGATGTGCCGCGGCTAGCTCTCGCCGCCGATGATAGCGCGCACGGGCATCGTGCCTGCGGGTTTGGGCGACGTGGGCATCGGGCTCGTCGAACGAAAGCTCGCCTCGCTCAGTTCCGACGGCGGGGCCGTCTTCACCGTGCCCGTCCCGGGATCGGGTCGCGGACTAGACCCGCTCGTCGGAGAGCCTCGCTCCCGATAGGGCGTCCGGTTGAAATGCGCCCGATAGCACTTCGAGAAATGCGAGGGCGAGGTGAAGCCGCAAGCGAGCGCCACGTTGATCACGCTCATATTGGTCTGCAGCAGCAGAGAGCGCGCCTTCTCCAGCCGCAGCTCCATGTAGTAGCGCTTGGGCGAGCGGTTGAGATAGCGGCGGAAGAGCCGCTCCAGCTGTCGCGTCGACATGCCGACACCGCGCGCGAGTTCCGCCGGGCTGATCGGCTCCTCGGTCTGTCGCTCCATCGTCTGGATGATCTCGATCAGCTTGGGATGGCGCACGCCGATGCGGGCAGGCACCGAGAGCCGCTGTTCGTCCTGCGCGCCGCGCACGGGCATATGGAGGAGCGTGTCGGCCACCGTCGCCGACATCTCCTCCCCATGCTCCTTGCCGATGATATGCAGCATCATGTCGGTCGCCGCCGTGCCGCCCGCACAGGTGAACACCGGATCGTCGATCACATAGAGCAGGTTCTCCGCCTGCACTTCCGGGAAATCCTCGGCAAAGGCTGCCAGGTTCTCCCAGTGGATCGTACAGCGTCGCCCCTCCAAAAGCCCGGCGCGCGCCAGCACGTAAGACCCGGTGCAGAGCGCACCCAGCTTAGCCCCCCGGCGTGCTTCGCGCCGCAGCCAGGTGACGACGGGGCGTGAGGCCGCGCGCTCCAGCCCAAAGCCCGCGCAGACCACGATGCTGGCCCCGCGCGCCACATCGCCAAGACCGCTGTCCACGGCCACCCCGGTGCCGTTCGAACACTCAACCGGCCCGCCATCCTCCGAGACGAGGCGCCAGGCATAGAGCGGCCGGCGTGCGACACGATTGGCGATGCGCAGTGTCTCCACCGCCGTCGCGAAGGCGATCAGCGAAAAGCTCGGGCACAGAAGGAAAACGAACTCGCGCGTGTCGAAATCCGTCTGCTGCCTTTCCGATCCGGCCACCCGCATCGCGGTCTCTCCCGATTTTCTCGTGTGGGCCCCCCTGCCGTCCCACGGCACCCCAAGGCCATCCACCATGGTTGGGGCCGGGCGGCCCGGTCGTCAAGGATCGGCGCCATCAAATCCCAACGAGGACTGGCACCTTGCGGAACCGCACGCTATGAGGCGGCAAAAGCCTGGGAGACTTGTGATGACCAAGCCGTGGAGCCGACATAGCTGGCGCAACCATACGGGCCTGCAGATGCCCGACTATACCGATGCCGAGGCGCTTGCGCGCACGACGGAGCGGCTGTCGAGCTATCCGCCCCTGGTTTTTGCAGGCGAGGCGCGGCGCCTCCGCGAGCGTCTGGCCGAGGTGGCCGAGGGACGCGCTTTTCTGCTCCAGGGCGGTGACTGTGCCGAGAGCTTCGCCGAATTCACGGGCGACAACATCCGCGACACCTTCCGCGTGATGCTGCAGATGTCCGTCGTGCTCACCTTCGCGGTGCGCATGCCGGTGGTGAAGGTCGGCCGGGTCGCCGGTCAGTTCGCCAAACCACGCTCGGCGCCGACCGAGACGATGGAGGGCGTCGAGCTGCCGTCCTACCGCGGCGATATCATCAACGGGTTTGACTTCACGGAGGATTCGCGGGTCCCCGACCCTGAGCGGATGATCACCGCCTACATGCAGTCGGCCGCCACGCTGAACCTCCTGCGCGCCTTCGCACAGGGCGGCTACGCGGATCTGCATCGCGTGCAGAATTGGAACCTGGAGTTCGTGGCCGATGATGTGATGGCCAAGGAGTACGGGCGCATGGCGGAGCGGATCTCTGAGGCCGTGAGCTTCATGGACGCCTGCGGGGTGAACCCGGCGACGGCTGAGACGCTGCGCATGGTCGAGTACTACACCAGCCATGAGGCGCTGCTGCTGCCCTATGAGGAGGCGCTCGCTCGCGTTGACTCGACCACCGGCCAGACCGTGGCGGGTTCCGGTCACATGATCTGGATTGGCGACCGGACGCGTCAGCTGGACGGGGCGCATGTGGAGTTCTGCCGCGGCGTGCTGAACCCGATCGGGCTGAAGTGCGGGCCTTCGCTCGCGCCGGATGAGCTGGTGCGCCTGACGGAGATCCTGAACCCCGACAACGTGCCGGGCCGGCTGACGCTGATCTGCCGGACGGGTGCGGGCAAAGTCGCCGATCACCTGCCGGGCTGGATCCGGGCGGTGCAGGCGGCGGGCGCCAAGGTCGTCTGGTCCTGCGATCCGATGCATGGGAACACGATCAAGGCCGCGGGCGGCTACAAGACCCGGCCCTTCGAGCGCGTGCTCTCGGAAGTGCGCGAGTTCTTCGTGGTGCATGAGGCCGAGGGCACCCATGCCGGCGGCGTGCATTTCGAGATGACGGGCCAGGATGTGACCGAGTGCACGGGCGGCGCCTATGCGATCACTGACGCCGATCTCGCGAGCCGCTATCACACGGCCTGCGACCCGCGGTTGAACGCCAAGCAGTCGCTGGAGCTGGCCTTTGTGCTGGCTGAAGGGCTGCGCGGGGCGGCTCCCGTCGCGCGCCAGGCCGTGGCGGCCTTCTGAGGACGCTATGAGCGATCCCGCGCCGTCGGCGGCACGGACCGCCGGCGGTGCGGCTACCCCGGGCCAGGTCCTGGTGCTGACGGCGGACCCCGCTGCCGGCCTCTCCGACGATCAGATCGCGATCGCGCTTCGGGCGAGCGGCGCGGCCGATCGTGCGCTGCGCCGTCTTGGGCCTGCGGCGGCGGAGATCGCGGTAGGTGAGGGGGCGGCCGATTGGGCCGCGCTGCTGCCAGGCGTCGATGTCAACGCAGTGCCTGCCACTGACCGGCGCAAGCGGCTCCTCATCGCGGATATGGACAGCACCATGATCCCCGTCGAATGCATCGACGAGGTGGCGGATGCCGCTGGTGTCGGTGCAGAGGTTGCGGCGATCACCGAGCGGGCCATGGCGGGCGACCTGGATTTCGAGGGCGCCCTCACGGCCCGGGTCGCGCTGCTCGACGGGCTCGAGACCGCCGCCCTCGACCGGGTGCTTGCGGAGCGGATCGCGCTCAACCCAGGGGCCCGCCGTCTTGTGCGGACGATGGACGCGCTCGGCGCCCATACGATGCTGGTCTCCGGCGGGTTTACCTTCTTCACGAGCGCCATTGCCGCCCGTGCCCACTTTGCGGAGCACCGCGCCAACACCCTTGAGATCGCTGATGGTCGGCTGACCGGCCGCGTCGTGCCCCCGATCCTGGGACGGGCGGCCAAGAAAATTGCGCTTGAGGAGGCGCTGGCGGCGCGCGGGCTCGCGGCCTTCGACGCCATCGCTGTGGGCGACGGGGCAAACGATCTGGCGATGGTGGAGGCGGCCGGGCTCGGCGTGGCCTTTCGGGCCAAGCCCGTGTTGGCCGCCGCCGCCGATGCGCAGATCGTCCATGGGGGCCTCGCAGCGCTCCTGGCGTTGCAGGGGATCAGTGACGACGAAGCGGTCGACTGAAGCCGACTGTCAACGCTTCCAGCGCGAGCGGAGCGGAAAAGACCACCGCGGCGGGCCCTGCCGATCGGGGAAGACAGCAGAGACCGCCACGGCGGTTAAAGGTCCCGACCTGCCACCTGGGAAGCAGCGTTTTTCGGCCGGTCGTCTCTTCCAGCGCAAGTGTCGTGCCAGTCGCCACGAGACCTCCTGGAAACCGGGAATCTTGCGATATCTGCACGCATTGTGACGGTGACCGCCGCCACAGACGCCCTGTCACCCGTCATATAGGCGAGATCTCGCTTATGTAAACCTAGCTTGTCAGCGAGAATTCGCCGATCTTTCTTGTCGCCGGCTCAGCGCCAGAGGCGGTCGCCCGCGGTCTCTTCGAGCCCATCGTAGAGGCTGGCGACCTGTTCGCCGTAGCCGTTGAAGCGGATTGTCGGAATGCGCTCATTCGTTCCCAGCACCCGCTCGGTCGCCTGGCTCCAGCGCGGATGGTCGACCGCCGGGTTCACATTG
>JBCCLX010000314.1:0-5575 GCA_039026635.1 Pseudomonadota bacterium | reverse complement strand
CGAATGCCGCGCCTTGGCGAGGTCGTCGAAGAAATGCCCCGCCCAGGGCGCGATATGGCGGAAGAAGAAGTCCTTCTGCGTCTCGAGCGCCGCGGGATCTGCAAAGCGACCGCGGATCAGCCCCGCCATCATCTCCATCAGCGAGGCAATACTGTCCTCGGGCTCATAGACATTCTCGGCGCGGGTGATCTGCAGCCGGTCCATGTCCTCGCGCAACAGCGCGAGCGGTTTCTCATGGAGAAATCCGGTGATGTAGTAGCTGCCGTAGGGGAGCAGCTCGCCCCGACCGACGCCGATGAAGAGCGCGTTGAACTCTCGCTGCAGCGCCCTTTCCGTACTGGCCCGCGCCACACGCGATAGTGCGCCGATCCCCTGGCCAAGCGGCGTCTCATCGCCCGAGAGCGCGGCCACACGGTCGATAAGCGCGCGATTGGGCGCACGCGCGAGCAGCAGGCTCAACAGGTCATAGAGATCGGCCCGCAGGCCATCCTCTTCGGCAATCGCGTGGTTGGTCCGCACTGGGTCTGCCAACCTTTCCTCCCAACCCGGTTTTTCCGAGATCGTCTTTCGTGTGGTGGAACTCTACGGTTCTCCAAACGCAATCGTCAACGGAGATGAACGATTGCCACCCGAAACTATGCAGAGATGCCACGCCGCGCTGTTGGCGCCCCGTCCGACGCCGAAGCCGTCACGGCGCCCGCCTGAGGGGTTACCCGGATGGCATCACCCCGATGTCGAGAATCGGATACGGCGCCGGGCGGTGGCCACCGACGCAGGCTCCTCTGCCGAGACCGCGCTCGCCGCCGGCTCTGAGGGTCGCGGCGCCGTCTCTGACGGCAGCGGCGCGCCCTGCCCCTCCTCGGCCACGGCCGTCTCAAGCGCCGCGTCCTCATCCAGTGCGTGGTCCGCTTCAGATATTTGGTCCGCGCCGCCCTCGGCCTGACCGTCATCCGACGCCGTTTCCGGGTCGGCCTCTGGCTCAGCCTTGGGCGGGATGATCACCTTGTCGCGGAACCCCTTCCCCACCTTCCAGGCTGTCTGCAGGTTCGCAACCACAGTAGCCGCGTCCGTGAAGTCCTCACCGTAGTCGACGAGTTCGTCGAGATTGGCCAAGACCGGATTGCTCCCCCAAAGCACCCGCAGCGCGCGGCGGCGGATCCGATCGGGCACAGCCTCTTTCATGAAGGCGCTGAAGTCATCGCCGGCTTTCATGGTGTCCGGGTCCGGCAGCCCCAGCTCCTCGAGGATCTCCGCCTCGCTCTTTTCTTCCGCAGCCGGCAACTCCGTCAGTTCATCGGCGGGCGCGGCCTCCACCTCTGGGGCCAAAGCCTCAGCTGGCTCTGCATCGCGCTGACGCTTCAGGCGCGACCAGCGGCCGAGGAGCCCCTCATCGCGGTCCTGCCGATCACGCCCACTCAATGCAGGCGCCCGCGGCCGGGCGGCGAGGACGGTCCCGGCATGGGCCCCTCCTCGTGATCGATCTCCGCCTCGAAAGGATCCGTGGCCAGATGCGTCGTCTCACGCGCCTGTTCGATGGCGGCGCGCCGACTGGCCGGGCTGCGATAGACATCGGCGTCTTGGCGCACGCGCGCATCGCCCCGCCCGTCCTCGACCTGCTCCACCCGCACACGGTCTCGCCGGCGCTTACGAAACTGCTCGTCGCGGTGATGCACGGACACGAAGCGCGAGATAAAACCGATCAGCGCCGGCGGCATGGCCACGGGCTCGACCAACTCTTCGGCGCTGTCGGCATAATCCTGCGCCTCGAAGGGCGATGCGGTGGCGAGGAACGGCACATAGGGCCGGGTCGCACTGTCCTCCCCCTCGTTCGGGCGCAGCACGACATAGACGATGGGCGGGGTGTTGGAGAGGGCCACGCGATAGGCCTCCGTCTCCGCCCGATACAGGGTCACGGGCAAGGTCGCTGCGTGATAATCGACGACGCCATCCTGCTCCTGCAGCACCTGCCAGTCCCCCGGCCCCGCCCCCGGCAGCACCGCCGTCACGCGCCAGGAATGCTTGGCCCAGCGCGTCACGCCCGGGCGCCGCGTGATCACGATACCGAGCGGAATCGTCTCCTCGCGCCCCATCTCGGGCGCCGTTTCCTGCTGTCCTCCGGTCGCGGTGTCGTCGCTCAACGACCGCCCTCCCTGATCCATAAGCCGGTCTGTGGCGCCGGTTGTCGCCACCGGGATACCCGTCGTTCGAGGTATTTAAAAGGGACGAATGCGGCGCAGTCTTCGCCATCGTCAAACGCCTCGCCGTCTTGTGAGGCGCGCCAATAGGTTCTACCACGCAACGAACGGCGTCAAAAAAGGCGTCCAAGGGAGGATGGCGCAATGGCGACGAAACGTCTCGTTCTCTGCGACTGTGTGGGCACATTTAAGCCGGATGCGGCGGCCATCGATGCGGGCTGCGGGTTCGAGACAGTGGCGACGGTCAGCAATCTTTGCGGGCAGGATGCGCCGGTGCTTGCGGAGGCCCTGGCTGGGGGTGAGGTCGTCGTCGCTTGCGCACAGATGGCGGAGGTCTTCAACGAGATCGCCGCCGAAGTCGGGGCGCCTGAACCGGCCACCGTCGATATCCGTGACCGCGCCGGTTGGACCCGACCTGCCGCTCTTGCCGACACAGGACCGAAGCAGGCAGCCTTGATGGCGGCTGCGCGCCTAGGGCCGGGTGCCACGCCGATCATGGATGTTGAGAGCGAGGGGTTGTGCCTGATCCTGGGCCCGGCCGAGGTGACGATCCCGGCGGCTGAGGCGCTGTCCGAGACCCTCTCGGTGACCGTCCTGCTCGATGCGGCCGAAGAGATGATCGCACCACCGCAGGGCTTTGACGTCGCTCTTGGAAGAACTCGCCAAGCCACTGGTTCGCTTGGTAACTTCACGCTGACGGTCGACAACTACGCCGCGCTCGAACCCGCAGGCCGAGGGACCCTCGGCTTCGCGAGGCCGCAAAACGGCGCGCAGACCAGCTGCGACATCATTCTCGATCTCCGCGGCGCCACGCCCCTCTTTCCCGCCTATCACAAACGCGACGGCTACCTGCGCCCGGACCCCGGAGATCCGCGCGCTGTTGCCCGGGCCGTCGCGGACGCGAGCGAGCTGGTCGGCACCTTCGAGAAGCCGCTCCATATCCGCTTCACCGCCGCGCTCTGCGCCCATCAACGGGCGGGTCAGACCGGCTGCACGCGCTGTCTCTCGGTCTGTCCCACTGGGGCGATCACTGCGGCCACAACCCCGGGTGGCGAGGCGGTCGTCCTCGATCCCGCGATCTGTGCAGGCTGCGGGGCCTGCGCCGCGGTGTGTCCTTCGGGCGCCGCGATCTCCGAGGATCCAGGCTCCGAGCACCTCTTCCGCACCATGCGCGTGATGGCCGAGGCCTATCGCACCGCCGGGGGGATCGAGCGCTCAGGCGCGCCGCGGCTGCTCGTCCATGGAACGGACCATGGCGCTGAGATGATCCGGCTTGCCGCGCGCCATGGGGACGGTCTGCCCCCCGATGTCTTGCCGCTGGAGACCCGCGCGCTGGCGGCCTTCGGTCATGCCGAGCAGCTCGTCGGCCTTGCCCTCGGCTATGCGGAGGTCACGGTGCTGGCCGGCCCCAAGGATGACGTAGAGACCATTCGCGATGAAATGACGCTGGCCGAGGCCATGGTGGAGGGCGCCTTCGCCCTGCGCGCCGATGGTACCCGTGCGGCCGGCCGCCTGCGGCTCGTCGAGCCGGCCGAGCCAGATGCGCTCTGCGCGTTGCTCTATGGCGCTGCCCCAGCAGCCCTGCCCATCGAGCCGATCCTGGCCTCCGGCGGGCGGCGCGACGGGGTGCGACTGGCCGCCAAGGCGCTGGCCGGCGGTGTCCCGGAGGTGCCGCTCCTCCTGCCCGACGGCGCGCCCTATGGCGCCGTGATGGTCAACACCGACAGCTGCACCCTCTGCCTTGCCTGCGCAAGCCTCTGCCCCACTGGAGCGCTGATGGACAATCCGGATACCCCGGAGCTGAGCTTCCGCGAGGAGGCCTGCATCCAGTGCGGTATCTGCGAGACTGTCTGCCCCGAGACCGCCATCACACTGGAGCCGCGCCTCGAGCTCTCAGACGCGGCCTTCCAGCCCGTGATCAAGAAGGCCGAGGACCCCTTCGCCTGCATCGAATGCGGCAAGCTCTTCGGGGTGAAATCAACCGTCGAGAAAATCGTCGCCAAGCTTGAAGGCAACCATGCCCTCTTCACGAACTCCGACAATGTGCGTCTGATCCAGATGTGTGACGACTGCCGCGTGAAGGTCCAGTTCCAGGCCCATGAGGGCGGGATCTTCTCAGGCCCCGCACGCCCTCGCGTCCGCACGACGGATGACTATCTGGACAAGGACGGCGAGGCGTAAAGCCCGCCCAAGAACAGGGAGAGACGGGATGGACGACGGCTTCAACATGTCGATGCGCAAATTCCTGAAGCAGGTGGGCGTGACCTCGCAGCAGGAGATCGAAAAGGCAATGCGCGCGGCCGCACCCACAGGCCCCGTCAAAGCCCGTGTGATCCTCAGCATGCCCGAGATCGGGCTTGAACATGTGGTCGAAGGCGAGATCCGCCCGGAGGAGGGCTCGGCATGAGTGTCACCCGCGACGCAATCCTGGAGGCGCTCCGACGGATCGTCGACCCCGGCCAAGGACGCGACATCGTCACGGCCGAGATGGCCAAGGCGATCAGTGTCGCCGATGGCGATGACGGCGCCCGCGTCTCCTTCGTGATCGAGGTGGACCCCGCCAAGGGCCCCGCCATGGAGCCGATCCGGGCCGCCGCCGAGACCGCGGTGAAGGCGCTGCCGGGCGTCGCCAGCGTCTCCGCCGTGCTCACCGCCCATGCCAACACGCCCTCCGCCCCCTCCGCACCCGCCTCGAAAGGCCCGCCCCCAGAGTTGAACATCGGCGGGCGGCGCAAACCGAGCGAGCCGGCCTCCAAGAAGGTGCCGGGTGTGGACCGTGTGATCGCCATCGCATCGGGCAAGGGCGGTGTCGGCAAATCCACCGTTTCGGCCAACCTTGCCGTCGCACTTGCGGCCAAGGGCGTGCGCGTGGGCCTGCTCGACGCCGATGTCTACGGGCCCTCGCAGCCGCGCATGCTGGGCATCTCGGGCCGCCCTTCGAGCCCCGATGGCAAGATCATCCTGCCGCTGCGCAACCATGGCGTGACCACCATGTCGATCGGCTTCATGGTGCCCGAGGGGGAGGCCGTGGTCTGGCGCGGGCCGATGCTGATGGGCGCGCTTCAGCAGATGCTCAGCCAGGTCCAATGGGGCCGGCTCGACGTGCTCCTCGTCGACCTGCCCCCCGGCACCGGGGACGTGCAGCTGACGTTGAGCCAGAAAGCCGACGTGACCGGGGCCGTGATCGTGTCGACCCCGCAGGACATCGCGCTCCTCGATGCGCGCAAGGCGCTCGATATGTTCAAGAAAACCGATGTGCCCGTCCTCGGCCTCATCGAGAACATGAGCACCTACATCTGCCCCAAATGCGGCCATGAGGAACCGATCTTCGGCCATGGTGGCGCACGGGCCGAGGCTGAGAAGATCGGCGCGCCGTTTCT